>JBCBDK010000301.1:0-5574 GCA_038529675.1 Actinomycetota bacterium | reverse complement strand
GCAGCCCGCCCGCGTCACGTAGTCGAGCTGCTCGGCCGTCTCGATGCCCTCGGCGACGATCTCCATGGACAGCGCACGTCCGATCGTGACGACCGACTCGATCACGGTGGAGTCGAACTCGTTCGACGTCGCGCTGTTCACGAAGCTCCGGTCGATCTTCACGATGTCGACCGGCAGCTTCTGCAGGTACGTCATCGAGGAGTAGCCGGTCCCGAAGTCGTCGATCGCGACCTTGACGCCACGGGAACGGACACCGGCGAGCACGGTCTTCGCCCGCTGCACGTCGTCGAGCAGGTGTGACTCGGTGAGCTCGATCTCGAGCAGGTGTGGATCGGCGCCCGTCGCGTGGAGTGCATCGTCGAGCGCTGCGAGCAGGTCGCCCTCGATCAGGTGTCGGCCGGAGATGTTGACCGCCAGTCGCATTCCGTCGCCGACGCCACGGAGGCGCCACTCCGCGACTCGTCGACACGCCGCGGCGAGCACCCAGCGTTCGAGGTCGAAGATCAGACCCGACCGTTCGGCGATCGGGATGAAGTCGGCGGGCGGCACGAGGCCGACGCCCGGGCGTTCCCAGCGCACGAGCGCCTCGGCACCGACGGCGAGGCCGGTCCGGAGGTCGGCCAGCGGCTGGAGGTGGACACGCAGTTCGTCGTGCTGGATCGCCTGGCGGAGCGCCAGTTCCAACTCGGCCTGATGCTCGATCGACGCCTGGAGCTCGTGGTCGAACATCTCGACACGACGCCGTCCTCGGCGTTTCGCCTGGTACACCGCAGCGTCCGCTCGCTCGATCGCTGCCATCGCGTCGTCGCCGGACTCGATGAGCGTGACGCCCACACTGGCGGAGACCGCGAACAACTGATCGCCGATCACGTAGGGCTGCTCGATCTCGCTGATCAGTCGTTCACCGAACGCGGCGAGCAGGTCGGGGTCGCTGACGCCGCTGACCACGATCAGGAATTCGTCGCCACCGAGTCGGGCCACGAAGTCGATCTCGCGAACCGACCCGCGGAGGCGCTGCGCGATCTCCCGCAGGACGACGTCGCCGACTGCGTGACCGTGCATGTCGTTGACACTCTTGAAGCCGTCGACGTCGAGGAACATGACGCCGACGGTCGGGACCCGATCGACACTCCGCTGGTCGGATTGATCGGAGAGTTCCCGGTGATCGCCGCTGGGTACCCAGACGATGCCGTCGGCACCGCGTATCGCGTCGACGAGACGGCCGAGATGTTCGAGCACGGCGAATCGATTCGGCAGGCCGGAGAGCGTGTCGATGCGCGCCTCCTCGGCGAGTCGGGCCTCGCTCGCCCGGAGCCGCGTAGTGAGTGCGGTGATGCGTTCCATCGAGTTGCGCATCGAGGCGCCGACCTTGCCGGGCAGCTCGCCGAGTTCCGGTCCGGTGTCGAGGTCGCTGAGCGCCAGTGCCTGCATGTGATCCTCGACGAGCGCAAGCGTCGAGGCCATCTCGTTGACGGCGCCCGTGACCTGGCGAACGTCACTCGGGCCGGCGACCTCGAGCGACTGGGCCGACAGCTCGCCTCGACCGATGCGCTCGGCTTGAACACGGAGCCTCGTCAACGGGCGGGCGAAGCTGCGGATCACGGCGGCGCTGAACAGCACCGATGCCACGCCGACGAGGAAGAACACGAGCAGCGTGTTGGTGTTGTCCGACGCTGCGGTCTCCCGTCGTTGCTCCACGATCGAGAGGGCTTCGGCACTCTCGTCGAACGCGAACTCGGACACCGCCTGGAGGTAGCCGATGCGCTCGAGGAGTGCGTTCGACATCGACACGACCGTGGCGACATCGAAGACGCCGCCGCTGGCCTCGGAGTAGAGCTCGGGACCGAAGTAGGGCAGCGACTCGTAGAGCGCTGTCAGCGATGCCACCTGGCCGGCGTCGACGGTGCGCGCAGCGTCGAGTGCATCGGCGTGGCGCAACTCTGCGACGAGCATCTCGGACGCATCGGGCGCCGACGGGAGCAACGCAGCGTCACCGACGTTCTCGATCTCACGCGCGGCTGCGTTGGCGACGTCGGACACGGCGACGACTGCGTCGACGGCGGTCGCCACCGACACGGAGGGCGGGACGAGCGTCGCGCTCTCAGCGGCACTCACGGCAACGAGTTCGTCAAGGGCGGTGCCCACTCGGGCGAAGGCCTCGCGCACGTCGTGGAGGGACGGCGAATCGGCGCCACCGATGCGCTCGACGACCTCGTCGAGGTCGGAACGGGCGGACTGGTACTCGAGCAGCCAGCCATCCGCCATGACGTCGTCGCCTTCCAGCGCCGCCATCAGCCTCGCTTCGGCTCGGCGGCGACGGTCGTCGTTCTCGGCGAGGATCGCGTCGAAGTCGACGCCGGTCATCGCGACCACCGGAGCCGGAGCGAGTCCGAGTTCATGGATGCGAGCGAGTCCGAGTGCGGCGAGTCGCTCGACCTCGAGCGGCGCACGCATCGTCGCCGCGGACGCGCGGAGTTCCACGACGTTGGCGAGTTGCTCCGTGGTCGAGCTGAGCTCGTTGTTGCGAGCGATCTCACGGACCCCGAACAACCCGACCGCAGTCAGGGGAACGAGCAAGAGCGCGACGACGTACACCGCGAGCGGGAGGCCGCCGAGTCGCCGATTCCTGGACATCGGACCCAACATCGGCCACAAACCGTCACGACTTGAGACATTCATCCCGACCACCCGCCGTGCAACGTCCCGCTCGGTGCGTCGTGCCGACGGTGGGACTCGAACCCACACTGACGGCCACCTAAAGACCGTGCCTCTGCCAATTGGGCTACGTCGGCGCACGTGGGGCGCCCCACGTCGCCCGCAGACTACGAGCCCGGGGTGCACGACTGGCGCGCCTCCTCGGTCAGCGCACCGCTGCGGTCGGGGCGACGAGCGGATCGACCGAGGGCAACCGGACCGGGAAAGGTCCTAGCGTGGGCTCGGTGGCGGCATGGTTCCGACGGTTCGATCGCGGACTGCGCCTCGTTGCCTGGCTGGTGGTCGCAGGCGTCGGGACGACCATGCTCACCCAGACGTTCGGACTCGATCCCGGTCAAGTCACCGCCGCCGCGCAGTCGCTCACGCCCTACGGCGTCGTCCTGCTCGTCCCGGTACTGGTCGCCGCACTCGTTCGCCGGTGGTGGACCGTGGGAACGGTCGGCGCTGCGATCGGGATCGGTGGCGTCGTCCTCGCCACACCGCTCGTGTTCCCATCGTCGGCACCCTCGCCGGTCCAGGACGCGACCACGGTCGACATCGCCGTCGTGAACCTGCTGTACGAGAACGATCGCTCCGACGAGGTGGGTGACACACTGCTCGCGCTCGACCCCGACGTGATCGTGTTCACCGAGTACTCGGCCGAACACCAGGAGCGACTCCTGGCGCACGACCTCGCCGGCGCACTCCCCCATCGGGTCGATCGCGAAGGTTTCGGAGCGAGTGGCACCGCCGTGTGGTCGCAGCATCCACTCACCGACCAGCCCACACCCGACATGGTGAACTTCGACGTCGACATCGAGATCCTCGGGCCGAACGGTCCGTTCCGCGTCTGGGCGGTCCACCCACCGACCCCCTTCCACGAAGGCTGGCAGCGCGACCTGCGGACCATCGCACGTCGCGCGCCGCAGGTCGACGGGCCCCTGGTCGTCGCCGGTGACTTCAACGCCTCGTACTGGCATCCGGTCTTCCGCGATGTGCTGCGTGCGGGGCTGACCGACGCGCACATCGTCAACGACCGCGGATGGACGACGTCGTGGCCGCTCGGTCGCCGCATCCCCCCGTTCGTACGGCTCGATCACGCGTTGACCAACGACCTGCTCACGCCCGTCGCCGTACACGACTTCACCGTGCCCGGGAGCGACCACCGCGGCCTCGTGGTGTCGGTGGCCCCGGCGGCGTGATGCCGGCGTTCGCGCGTCCGTTGCTCGATCAGCCCGCGGCGCGGCGTGCGAGTGCGTCGAGCAGCGTCCGGAACGCTCGACCGCGGTGAGAGATCTCGTGTTTCGCCACCGCGGTCATCTCGGCGAACGTGAGTCCGTCCGCCTCGGCCGGTGCGAAGATCGCGTCGTAGCCGAATCCACCGTCGCCGCGTTCGGATTCGGTGATCGCGCCTCGGCAGACGCCCTCGACGGCGAGCTCGTCACCGTCAGGCCAACGAACCAGCGCCACCGTCCTGAACGCAGCGCCGCGTTCGGTCGGTTCCACACCGATGAGTTCGCGCAGCATCTTGGCGCGGTTGTCCGCGTACGAGCAGCCCTCGCCGGCGTACCGGGCGGTGTATACGCCGGGGGCACCGCCGAGCGCGTCGACCTCGAGGCCCGTGTCGTCGGCGACCGCCGGCAACCCTGTGGCCTCGACGATCGCCTGCGCCTTGAGCCGTGCGTTGCCGATCAGCGTGTCGGCGTCCTCGACGACGTCGGGGATCTCCGCCGGGCGGGGCGACAACTCCACCACGTCGGCGAGCAACGTCTGGATCTCAGCCACCTTGTCCGGGTTGGCGGACGCACAGACGAGTCTCGGCTTCATCGCGAATCCCACGCGTCAGCGAGCGTCACGGGCCGGGGGCGGCGTGGCGACGAGCGCTGCCTGACGGTCGGCGATGGTGGTCAGTCCGCCCGCCGCGAGGATCAGCAACTCGTCGAGTTCGGAGCGGCTGAACGCCATGCCCTCCGCCGTGCCCTGCACCTCGACGAACTTCGCCTCGCCGCCGTTCGTGGGCCGGAGCATCACGACGTTCATGTCGACCTCGGCCGCAGCGTCTTCGACGTAGGGGAGATCGAGGCGAGGCTCGCCGTCGATGATGCCGACGCTGATCGCCGACACGATCGAGTGCAACGGGTTGGTCGCGAGCTCGCCCCGGTCGACCACGCGCTGTAGCGCATCGTGCAGCGCGACGAATCCGCCGCAGATCGACGCGGTCCGCGTGCCGCCGTCGGCCTGCAGCACGTCGCAGTCGACGGTCACCTGGCGTTCGCCGAGCGCGCCCATGTCGCACGCCGCACGGAGCGACCGTCCGATCAGCCGCTGAATCTCCACGGTTCGGCCGCTCTGCTTGCCCTTCGCCGCCTCGCGGTTGATGCGCTCCGGCGAGGCTCCCGGCAGCATCGAGTACTCGGCGGTGACCCAGCCCGTGCCGGAGCCGCGCATCCAACGGGGGACGTCGTCGTCGATGCTCGCCGTGCACAGCACTCGCGTCCGACCGAAGCTCACGAGCGCCGAGCCGTCGGCCATGTCCGTGAAGTCGCGTTCAAACGAGAGAGGGCGGAGCTGATCGGGGGTACGGCCGTCGGGTCGTGACATGGCGGTCGAACCTACCGGGCAGCTGCGAACGGACGGGTCACGTCGTGACGGTCAGCGAGATGGCGGCCACGGCTCGGTCGCGTCGAGTTCGGGGCCGAGGAGTCGGCCCCCGAGCTCGCGGAACACCTCGACGTCGCCGCTGGACAGGAAGCGATGCCCGCCCGGCTTGCCGACGGCGAGCAGCAGGTCGCTGCGACCGAGCACCTCGCGCACGGCGAACGCCGTCTCGTCCGCCGAGCTGACGAGCGTCACGCCCGGACCCATCACCTCGCTGATCGT
>JBCBDK010000300.1:0-5592 GCA_038529675.1 Actinomycetota bacterium | reverse complement strand
CCGCAGTGCTCGACGGGGCTCGGCTCATCGGGACCAACGGCGACTCGACGTATCCGACACCTCGTGGGCTCGAACCGGGCGGCGGGTCGCTGGTGCGGGCGGTCGCGACGGTCGCCGGCGTCGAACCGGTGATCGGCGGCAAGCCGCACCGACCGATGGCCGATCTGATCGACGAGATGGTCGGGCCGGGCTTCAGACTGATGGTCGGTGACCGCTTCGACACCGATGGCGCGTTCGCCGCGACGCTCGACTGCCCGTTCGCACTCGTCCGGAGCGGCGTCGTGCGTGCCGGCGATCCGCTTCCCGGCGACGCACCGATCCGACCTCGATTCGACGTCGCGGACCTCGGCGCGCTCGCTGACGCCCTCGATCCACACAGCACCGCACTCGTCGCCGACGGGCGCGGTCGGTGACGGGCCGGCGTTAGCCTCTCTCGCATGGCGAAATCGACCATTCAGCGACTCCTCGACTCCGGCGTGCAGTTCGGTGAGATGAGCAAGAACCAAGCCGAGCAGGTCGTGCGGCAACTCGTGAAGGTCGGTGAGGTGCAGAAGCGCGACGCCGAGAAGACGATCAACGCGCTCGTCAAGCGTGGGCGCGAGACCTCCGAGCAGGTCACCGACTCGATCCAGCGCGAGGTCTCCAAGCAGGTCACCTGGCTGTCCGAGCGGTTCGACGAGCTGGAAGATCGCTTCGAGGAACTGGCCGAACGGCTCGCCGACAGCGTTGGCGAGAAGCCCGCTGCGAAGCCGGCCCCCAAGAAGGCGCCGGCCAAGAAGAAGGCTGCTGCAAAGAAGTCGCCATCGAAGAAGAAGGCCGCTGCCAAGAAGGCGCCGGCGAAGAAGAAGGCGGCGCCCAAGAAGCGGGCCACGGCGAAGAAGAAGGCGGCGCCCAAGAAGCGGGCGACGAAGAAGAAGGCGACCGCGAAGAAGGCAGCCGGCTCGTCGGGCGTCGCCCCGGTGTCGCGCACGCGCAGCCAGCGCGACGCTGGCTGAGTTGGGTCAGCGCCGGCGTCTCGACGCCGAGCTGGTTCGTCGCGAGCTCGCAGACAGCCGGGCGGCGGCACAGCGCATGATCGAAGCGCACCGGGTCATCGTCAACGGTGCCGTTGCGGTCAAGGCGTCTCGACAGGTGGCACCCGCCGACGCCGTGGTCGTCACCGGGCCACCGGCACGCTTCGTCGGGCGCGGCGCCGAGAAGCTGGAACATGCACTCGATGAGTTCGCCGTCGACCCGAGCGGGCTCCGGGTGCTCGACGCCGGTGCCTCGACCGGCGGGTTCACCGACTCCGTGCTGCAGCGCGGCGCCACCGAGGTGGTCGCCGTCGACGTCGGCCACGGCCAACTCCACGAACGGCTCCGCGCCGACGAGCGCGTCGTCAACCGCGAACGCACGAACATCCGGTCGGTCACGAGCCGGTCGATCGGGGGCCCCGTCGACCTCGTCGTGGGCGATCTGTCCTTCATCTCCCTCGCGCTCGTCATCCCGGCACTGGTCCGCGTGTGCCAACCTGGCGCGTCCATGGTGCTGCTCGTGAAGCCGCAGTTCGAGGCCGGGCGACAGGAGGTGTCGAAGGGTCGAGGCGTCATCACCGATCCTGCGATCCACGACCGGGTTCGCGCCGAGGTCGCCGATGCACTCACCGATGCCGGTTGCGAGGTGGTCGGCTGGACGCGTTCACCGATCACCGGAGCGGATGGCAACGTCGAGTTCCTCGTTCATGCGCGCGCCCCGGAGGCGTCGTGACCGTCGGATCGCTCGCACTGCTCGCGCACCACGACCGCGACGACGCCGAGCTGCACATGGCGACGGTTGCCCGCTGGTGTGCCGACCAGCGAGTCGAATTCTGGATGCCGCGGAGTGATGCCGCCGAACACGACGTGAACGACTGGGGGTCGGACCGACCGGTGTCCGACGCCGACGTCGTCGTGAGCCTCGGTGGTGACGGGACCATGCTCCGGAGCGTCCATGCCGTCGGGGGCGCCGACGTGCCGTTGCTCGGTGTCAACCTCGGTTCGCTCGGCTACCTGACCGAGGTCGAGCCCGACGATCTCGTCGAGGCGCTCGATCGCTACGCCGCCGGCCCCGAAGGCGGGCGGTGGCGCCTCGACGAGCGAATGCTGCTCGACGTCGCCGTCGACGGTGAGGTCGTCGGGCGGGCGCTGAACGAGGTCGTGGTCGAGAAGCACCAGTCCGGTCACACCGTTCGCCTGCTCGCCCGAATCGACGGCGCCCACTTCACCACGTACGAGGCCGACGGCCTGATCGTCGCCACGCCGACGGGTTCGACCGCGTACTCCCTGTCGGCCCGCGGGCCGATCGTGTCGCCACAGCACCGGGCGATTCTGCTCACGCCGGTGTCGCCGCACATGCTGTTCGACCGGTCGCTCGTGCTGAGCCCCGACGAAGTGGTCGAGATCGAGATCGCCGGCCACCGCCGCGCCGGGGTCGCGATCGACGGCCAGCCGCTCCACGTGCTCGAGTCGGGGTCCGTCGTGCGGTGCACGCCGTCGGCTGCCACCGCACGGTTCGTTCGCTTCGGCGAGGCCCGCCACCACCAGGTCCTCACCACCAAGTTCGGCCTCGCCGACCGCTGACACCGTTCGCTTCGGGCCGGGCGGCGACGGAGCCGGCCCGTGTGCGGGCCGTGGCAAGGGTCGGGTGCGGTGAGGTGGGATGGGGTGACCGAACATGTGTGCGACCGTGACACCCCCGTGATTGGATGGTGGGCGTGCTGAGCGAATTGCACATCGAGAACCTTGGCGTCATCGAACGACTCGACCTCGTCCTGGGTCCTGGTCTCACCGCACTGACCGGTGAAACGGGTGCCGGCAAGACGATGCTGGTCGAGGCGATCGAGCTGTTGACCGGCGGCCGCGCCGACACCTCCGTCGTGCGCCACGGCGCCGACGAGGCGCGTGTCGATGGTCGGTTCGTCACCGCTGGCGGCCGCGAGACCGTGCTCAGCCGCGTGGTGCCGGCCGAGGGCCGCTCGCGGGCGTATGTCGACGGTCGGCTCGCCACCGCGGCCTCGCTTGCCGACATCGCCGGGCGGATGGTGGACCTCCACGGCCAGCACGCCCACCAGAGCCTGCTGTCGGCAGCGACGCAACGAGCGGCGCTCGATGCCTACGGACGCGTCGACCTCGAGCCGCTCCGAGCCGCACGCGCCCGGCTCACCGAGATCGACGCCGCGCTTGCCGCGCTCGGTGGTGATGCGCGGGCCCGCGCCCGCGAGATCGATCTGCTCCGCTTCCAGGTCGGCGAACTCGATGCCGCCGGCATCGAGGACCCTGGCGAGGACGACCTGCTCGATGACGAGGAGTCGATGCTCGCCGACGCGCAGGCGCACCGTGAAGCGGGTGCCGAAGCGCACGAGGCGCTCGGCGGCGACGGGGGAGCGCGCGACGCGATCGGCAACGCGCTCGCTGCGATCGACGGCCGTCGACCGTTCGACGACACCGCCGGGCGACTGCACGACGTGCTCGCCGAGTTGGACGACCTCATCGCCGCGCTGCGCGACACGGCCGATGGCATCGAGGAGTCACCCGAGCGACTGACCGAGGTCCGAGAGCGCCGCCAGCTGCTGGTCGACCTGCGACGAAAGTATGGCGACGACCTCGATTCGGTGATGGCATTCCACGCCGAGGCCGAGGACCGGCTGCGCGAGCTCGAGTCCTACGAGCAGCGCGCCGCCGAACTCGAGGGGGACCGCTCGCAGGCGCTTGCGGCCGAGCGCCAGGCGGCGGCAGCCGTCGGTGCCGCCCGTCGTGCCGCGGCCGGACCGCTCGCCGCAGCGGTCGAGCAGCGGCTGCGCACACTCGCCATGCCGCACGCCGCGGTCGCGGTCGACGTCGGTGAGCACGCCGACGACCACCCCGGCGACCTGGTCCGCTTCCTCCTCGCGGCGAATCCCGGTTCGCCGGTGCTGCCACTCCAGCGCGTCGCCTCCGGTGGGGAGCTCGCCCGGGCGATGCTCGCGTTGCGGCTCGTGCTCGTCGGCGCATCCGAACGCGCTGCGGCCGACTCGGGTCCGGTGGCGTCGCCAGTCGATGCGGGTCCGTCCGGGGACGTCGGCATCGGCACGCTCGTGTTCGACGAGGTCGACGCGGGCATCGGCGGCGAAGCGGCGCAGACCGTCGCCCGGGCGCTGGCCGATCTCGGCGGTCACCACCAGGTCCTCGTCGTCACCCACCTCGCCCAAGTGGCCGCCGCTGCCACTGCGCAGGTGTCGGTGTCGAAGCGGGTCGTCGACGACGTCGCCGTGGCGTCGGCCGTGCGCCTGAACGCCGACGAGCGGGTCGACGAGGTCGCTCGCATGCTCTCCGGTTCGACGAGTGGTTCCGCCCGCGAGCACGCCCGCGAGCTGCTCGCCGAATCACACGCCTGAGATTTCTCGCCCGCGCCACCCTGCTCGGCGGAGTGGTCGGGATATGGTGAGGTCCCGTCGTGATGAACAGACGGGAGCACCGATGACCAAGCACATCTTCGTGACGGGCGGCGTGGCCAGCTCGCTCGGCAAGGGTCTCACCGCCTCCTCGCTCGGTCGACTCCTCAAGCTGCGCGGCTTGCGCGTGACGCTGCAGAAGCTCGATCCGTACATCAACATCGACCCGGGGACGATGAATCCGTACGAGCACGGCGAGGTGTTCGTCACCGACGACGGCGGCGAGACCGACCTCGATCTCGGTCACTACGAGCGGTTCATCGACGAGCCGCTGTCACGGAACTCGAACGCCACGACCGGCTCGATCTACCAGTCGGTGCTCAACGCAGAACGTCGGGGCGACTACCTCGGCAAGACCGTGCAGGTCATCCCGCACGTCACCGACGAGATCAAGAACCGCATCCACCGAGTCGCCAACCAGGACGTCGACGTCGTGATCACCGAGGTCGGCGGCACCGTGGGTGACATCGAGATCCTCCCGTTCCTCGAGTCGATCCGACAGTTCCGCAACATCGTCGGGCGCGACAACGTCTGCTACATCCACGTCACCCTCGTGCCGTTCATCGGCCCGTCGGGCGAGCAGAAGACCAAGCCGACACAGCACTCGGTGAGCGAGCTGCGCAGCCGTGGCATCGCCCCCGACGTCATCGTGTGCCGGAGCGAGGAGCCGCTCTCCGACGACCTGAAGCGCAAGATCTCGGCGATGTGCGACGTCGAGGAGAAGGCGGTGATCAACGCCGCCGACGCCCGCAACATCTACGAGCTCCCGCTGATCCTCCACGACGAGGGGCTCGATGGCTACGTGTGCGACGTCCTGCGGATCGACCACGAGGGTGACACCGCCGAGCACGGCATCGACCTGTCCTCGTGGCAGGCCGTCGTCGACAAGGTCGAGGCCGCCACCCGCCCGGTGAAGATCGGTCTGATCGGCAAGTACGTGGAGCTGCCCGACGCCTACCTCTCCGTGGTCGAGAGCCTCAAGCACGCCGGCTTTCATCACGGCGCCGGCGTGGAGATCGAGTGGATCCAGTCCGAGATCGTCGAGGGCATGCTCGCCGAGGGCCAGCTCGGGCACCTCGATGGCATCGTGATCCCCGGTGGCTTCGGCTACCGCGGCGTCGAGGGAAAGATCGCGGCCGCCAAAT
>JBCBDK010000299.1:0-5605 GCA_038529675.1 Actinomycetota bacterium | reverse complement strand
CGAACCCGCCGACGACGATCCGCCAGCGGTCACGGACGGCGATCCGGCAGCGACGAACCCTGACGACATCGAACCGGTTCCCACGACGACGGAGCCAGCGACCACGCCGACCACGACCGTCGCGATCGAGCCGGCACCCGACCTCGACACGGTCGCCGGCTTCTCCGACCTCGCCCGAACCTCCACGGTCGCGGTCGTGGCCGGCTCGGGCGGCATCGTCCTCGATGCATTCGACGGGCAGTCGCTCGTGGTCACGACCGAGCCGATGCGCCGCGCCGTGCTCGGCAACGAACGGGTCTGGGCGCAGCGGTCAGTACCGGGTGAGCTCGCCGACGCCGACGACACCGTGCTGACGTTCACGCGGGCCGATGCCGAACCGGAGGTGTTCGAGCTCCCGAACCCGACAGGCGGGCCGCTCACGCTGCACGACGTCACCGTCGTGGACGAGGCCGTCACCGTTCTCTACGAGGTCGGGCCCGCCGACTGCGTGCCGTTCACCGACGATGGCAGCGAGCCGAGCTGCGACGGCTTCCTCCTCGCCCATCGGCCGGCGACCGGTGAGACGATCGAGGTCGCCAGCCTCTTCCAGTTCGAGGACGGGTGGGGGCGGATGTACCTCGCCGAGAATGGGTTGATCATCGGGTCGTCGTTCGCATCGGCGTCGGCCGGCGTCGAGTTCTACTCGATCGGCGATGGCTCACTCCCCACCGCCGCGCAGCTCGGCCTCGAGGAGGTCTACGTCGACTGTGCTCCCACCTGCCCGAACGGATGGGGGGCGGACCGCGCCGGCGAACACGTCGGTTGGGTCGAGAACGGCGAGCTGGTCGTGGCGGCGATCGCCGACGGCCGCACCGGCCGGGTGGCGCTCGAGTTGGCACCCGGCGAGGCCGACGTCCACCTCGACGGGGTCGCCATCGCGGAGGACGGCTCGATGACCGGCGTCGCCGCCGTCCACGTCAGCCGCTTCGACACCGAGTCGTCGGGCTACCTGATCGACCTCTCGACCGGCTCCTGGAGCGAGGAGCCAGCGGCGAGCATCGAGGTCGACTGAGCAGCTCCACACCGGACCCCTCATCGTTCCCCACCCGTCACGCCGAGGCCTCACGAGCCGAGTGACTCGGTCGTGCCACACTGCCGGCATGACCGAGCTGCTCGGCTACCTCGCGTCCGCGCTGGTCGTGCTGTCGCTCACGATGCGGTCGCTCCTGCGTCTGCGCATCATCTCACTGTGCGGCTCGACGTCGTTCCTCATCTACGGCGCGCTCATCGAATCGGTGCCCGTGATGGTCACGAACGGGTCGATCGCACTGATCAACCTGTGGTTCCTGACCAAGGAGTTCCGCATCCGACGATCGGGCCACGGCGACCTGGGCGCCTCGCGGATCCGGATCGACTCGCCGTTTCTCTGCGACTTCGTCGAACACCATCTCGCCGACATCCGTCGCTTCCAGCCCGAGTTCACGATGCCGACGCCTGAGGGTGGCGACGCCGACCTCGTCGCATTCATGCTGACTCGCGACGGTTTGCCGGCTGGCCTGATCATCGCCCGACATCGCGACGACACCCTCTGGATCGACCTCGATTACGTGTTGCGCGAGCACCGCGACTCCCGGCTGGGGCGCTGGCTGTTCGGGGCCGGAGCGGATGCGTTCCGAGAGATGGACGTTCGTCGCATCGTGGCCGAAGCGTCGACCGACCCACACCGCCGCTATCTCACCGGCATCGGCTTCACGCCGTCCGCCACCGGACCGACCGGCGACTTCGAGCTCCGCCTCTGAGGAAGGCTGCGATCAGGTCGCGGCGAACTCGGCCACGACGGGTGCGTGATCCGACTCGGGGAACTTGCGGTCGACGGCGAACGCGAGCGACTCGTCGTGGAGGATCTCGTTGTGGATCTCGGACCCTCGGTAGCGACCGAGCAGGTTGCGGGTCACGAGCATGTGGTCGATCATCTCGCCCCGCCCTTGGAACAGCAGCGTGAACCGTGACGGCTCCGGGATCGTGTTCTCGATCGGGACCAACACGCGCGTGGCCAGGTCGCCGTTGCCGGTCTGTTCGACGTCGCCGCGGATCGCGAGGACCGGTACCTCGTTCGGCTCGGCGTTGAAGTCGCCGGCGACCACGATCTGTGCGTCGGGGTCGTCGTCGAGGATCTGGTCGACGAGCCAGCGAACCTCCAACGCCTGCGACATCCGCTTCAGTGACGACAGGAAGAACCCCTCGGCCCACCCCGACGCCGAACGCCAGGTGAAGTTGTCGACTTTCTGCCCCGGGATGTTCGTCGGCCGCTTCGACTTCAGGTGGACGTTGATGACGTGGAGGAGGTCGGTCTGCATGCCGTCGTCGCCGATGTCGAGCACGACGTGCTGGATCGGTCGCTCGATCCCGATCGTGACTGCGTCATCGTCGGCCGGATCCGCCGTGAGCCGCTGATAGCGCGGCGCCGCGACGAGGTCGTTGCGAATCTGCGCAACCGACACGACCGGGAACTTGCTCGCCACCACGAGGTTGCGCTGGTCGTACACCTCGTCGGCGGTGGTCATCGTGCTGCGGAGGTCGGCGTTGGCGAGCGGCGTTCCCTCGAGCAGCCGCCGGAGTGCATGCAGGTCTCGCGGTTCGCCGACGCGCTCCTGGCCGTTGACCTCCTGAAAGCAGACGACGTCGGCGCGCAGCCGCTCGATCTGTGGGCGCATGAGCGCGATTCGCTCGTCGAGCGACGGACGTTCGCCGACATCGGTCTCGTCCCAGTTCTCGAGATTGAACGTGGCGATGCGGAAGGCGAGCATGCCCTACGTTCGCGCAGCCGCGACAACGCCGGTGCCGAATTGCCGGCCGAGCGACGCTGCGGGGCGTCGACGTTCAGGCGAGGACGGGCACCGAGGCCATCGCCTCGGCGATCTGCTCGTCGGGCAGGTCGTAGTCGACCATCTCGCCCGACAGGTACTTCTCGTAACTCGCGAGATCGAGGTGACCGTGCCCGCAGAGCGCCGTGAGGATGACCTTCTCCTCGCCCGACTCCTTGCACGCCAGCGCCTCGCGCACTGCGGCGGCGATCGCATGCGTCGGCTCGGGCGCCGGCACGATGCCCTCGGCCTTCGCGAACTCGATCGCACCGGCGAAGCACTCGCGCTGCGGGATCGAGATCGCCTCCACCAGGCCGAGCTCGTACACATGGGACACCAGCGGCGCCATGCCGTGGTACCGGAGACCACCGGCATGGATCGGCTCGGGGATGAAGCTGTGCCCGAGCGTGTGCATCTTCATCAGCGGCGTCATGCCCGCCGTGTCGCCGAAGTCGTAGCGGTACTCACCCTTGGTGAGGGTGGGGCACGCGGCCGGCTCGACGCAGCGGATGACCGGGTTCATCTTCCCGGCCAGCTTCTCGCGCAGGAAGGGGAACGACAGCCCGGCGAAGTTCGAACCGCCGCCGGTGCAACCGACGAGCACGTCGGGCACCTCGTCGACCTTGGCGAGCTGGAGCAGCGCCTCCTCACCGATGATCGTCTGGTGCATCAACACGTGGTTGAGCACCGAGCCGAGCGCGTAGCGGGCGTTCGGATCGGCCACGCACGCTGCGACCGCCTCGGAGATGGCGATGCCGAGCGAGCCCGGATGATCGGGATCCTGCTTGAGCAGTTGCCGACCGAAGTCGGTCTCCGTCGACGGCGACGAGTGCACGGTGGCACCCCAGGTCTCCATCATCGTTCGGCGGTACGGCTTCTGGCGGTACGAGGCGGCGACCTGCCACACCTCGCACTCCATGCCGTACTGGGCGGTGGCGAACGCGAGCGCCGAGCCCCACTGGCCGGCACCGGTCTCGGTCGTGAGCCGGGTGACGCCTTCCTGGTGGTTGTAGTACGCCTGCGGGACGGACGTGTTCGGCTTGTGCGAACCGGCCGGGCTGACGCCTTCGTACTTGTAGTAGATCCGCGCCGGGGTGTCGAGCAACGCCTCGAGCCGCGTCGCACGGAACAGCGGGCTCGGGCGCCACAGGTTGTAGACGTCGAGGACCCCGCCGGGAATGTCGACATAGCGCTCCTGGGTGACCTCCTGCATGATCAGTTCCATCGGGAACAGCGGCGCGAAGTCGTCCGGACCCGCCGGCTCGTGGGTGCCCGGATGCAGCGCCGGTGGCGGCGGCTCGGGGAGATCGGCAACGACGTTGTACCACTGCGTCGGCATCTCGGATTCGTCGAGGAGGATCTTCTTGGGCGTCTTCTTGCCAGCCATCGGCGCCGACAGTAGTGGAGTAGATTCTCGATCGAGACATGGGACTCTTCGGACGCAAGAACGAACAACAGATCGAGGAGCTCCGCACCGAGCTCGCCGCACTCCGTGATCGACTCGAGTCGACCGAGGTGGCCAAGACCGAACTCGAGGATCAGATCGGCGAGCTCCACGGAGCGAACAGCAAGCTCCGTGACGAACTCCTGGTGCAGATCACGGTGGCGAGCAATGCGGCGACCGACGCCCACCGGAGCCTCACCGATCAGACGACCAGCCAGCTCGACGAGCATCGGGCTCGACTCGCCGACCTCGCCGTGGTCGCCACCGACGCCGCCGAGCGAGCAGACCGGCTCGACGCGCTGCGAAGCGACGTGACCCGGCGCCTGGAGTCCGCCGAGCAGCGAGCTGCGACGACCGACGAGCGCCTGTCCGCAACCGAGCGGCTCGCAGTCGCCGCCGACAAACGCGCCGGCGCCGTCGATGCGCGACTCACCCAGATCGCGACCGAGCTCGCCAATCAGCTCACCGAACTCGGCAACGAGCTCGACGCGGTGGCTGCGGACGGCGATGATGCCGACACGGACGAGGTCCTCGCCGAGATCGATCCCGAGCTGCTCGCCGAGCTCCTCGACGCACAGGAACGATTGGCGAGCGAGCAGGCCCGGTATCAGATCGCATTCCGCCAAGACCTGGCCGAGCTGGCCGACCGCTTCAAGCGGCAGCGCTGACCCTGGCAACTCGGCGATGCGGTGAGGTTCGAGCAGGCGGACGTCCTCGCTCTGCCGTTCGGGCCGGACAGCTTCGACGCGATCACGGTCCTGCACGTCGGAATGAACATCTCGGACAAGCGCGGATTGATGCGCTCGCTCCGACGCGTGCTCGCTCCAGGCGGCACGGTGGCGGTCTACGACATCATGCGAGTTGGCGACGGTGACCTGTCGTACCCAGTCCCCTGGGCAAGCGGGTCGGCATCGAGCCACCTGTCGACACCCGACGAGTATTGCGACAACATGGTCGCTGCCGACCTCGCCCCTGCCGCGCCCGTCGACCGGCTGGACGTCGTCCGCTCGGCGCTCGAGCGGGCGGCGAACGAACCACCGCCGATCAATCTGTCGCACTTGATGGGTGAGGGGTGGCCGACGATGTTCGCCAACCTCCGCACGGCGCTCGACGAGGGCATCGTGTCGCCGACTCAGATCATCGCCCGGCGCGACGCAGGTTCGTAGCCCTCGACTCTGCGGCGGCGATCGCCTCAGCACCGTTCGTCGGTCGGCTCACACGCGGCGCCATGCGTCGGACGCCACGAGACGCTCCCGTGCCACGTCGTCGGCGAAGAACCGGAGCAGCCCGCAGGCGGCGCATACAACCGGCTGGACCT
>JBCBDK010000298.1:0-5608 GCA_038529675.1 Actinomycetota bacterium | reverse complement strand
GCCCCACACCGCCTGGGAGAACCTGAACACGAAGTACGACGCCATGCCGCTCGACACCGACGCAGCCGCACGAGAGCGGTTCGAGCGCTGGCGGAGCGGCGAGACCGGCTTCGGCATCGTCGACGCCGGGATGCGGCAGCTGCTCGCCACCGGATGGATGCACAATCGGGTCCGGATGATCGTTGCGAGCTTCCTCGTGAAGGACCTGCATCTGCCCTGGCAGTGGGGTGCCCGCCACTTCATGCAGCACCTCGTCGACGGCGACCTCGCCTCGAACAACCACGGGTGGCAGTGGGCTGCGGGAACCGGGACCGACGCCGCGCCCTACTTCCGCGTGTTCAACCCCACGACGCAGCAGGAGCGGTACGACCCGACCGGGGAGTACGTGGCCCGATGGGCGCCCGAGCCGGTCGACCCGATGCTCGATCACCGGGCTGAACGCGAGGAGGCGTTGCGGCGGCTCAAGATCGTGACCGGCAGATAGGTAGCCTGACGACTGCGATGCTCGACGACCGCAAGACCGCGATCCTCGCCGCCGTGGTGCAGGAGTACATCGCCACCGCCCAACCGGTCGGTTCGGCGAGCATCGCCGACCGTGACGAGATCGGGGTGTCGTCCGCCACGGTCCGCAACGAGCTCGCCGTCCTCGAACAGGAGGGGTACCTCGTCCAGCCGCACACGTCGGCCGGCCGAGTCCCGACCGATCGCGGCTATCGGTACTTCGTCGACCACATGACGAAGCCGGGTCAGCTCGATCAGGTGTCGCAGCGACAGGTTGGTGAGTTCTTCGCCGCAGCGCACGGCCGGCTGGAGGAGCTGCTCCATCAGACCACCGATCTGCTGGCCGAGCTCACGCATTCGGCGGCCGTCGTCGTCGGCCCGAAGGCGCAAGCCGTGGCCGTGCGTCGGGTCCAGCTCGTCGGGCTCACCACGAGCCTGGCCACCGCGGTCGTCGTGTTCGCGAACGGAACGGTGGAGAACGTGCAGGTCGACCTGGTCGAGGGCGACGATGAGGAGCGGCTTGCGGCTGCGAGCCAGCACCTGTCGGCACAGCTCGACGGCGCCGCGCTCGGTGAGGCCCCCGAACTCGTGCCCACGGGCGATCCAGGGATCGACCGGCTGTCGGCCGCCGCACTCGGCCGGATACGCGAGGCGAGCGACGTGGAACCCGTGTTCACCGGCGGCGTGGCCGAGCTGGCGAACGCGTTCGACGCGGTCGACACGGTCCGGTCGGTGCTGCAGACACTCGAGCAGCAGTTCGTCGTCGTGTCGCTCGTCTCCGACATCGTCGACCGCGGCATGTCGGTGGCGATCGGGGTCGAACACGGCGTCGCACCGCTGTCGCTGTGTTCGGTCGTCGTCGCACCCGTCGTGGTCGAAGGGGAGCACCTCGGCTCGGTCGGCGTGCTCGGCCCGACACGGATGAACTATCCACAAGCGTTGGCCACCGTCGACGTCGTGAGCGATCGACTCGCGACCCGGATCGAAGAGGGCTGACGTCGTGAGCGACCGGGTTCGACGAGGGCTGACGTCGTGACCCACCGACTCGCGACCCGGTTCGACGAGGGCTGACGTCGTGAGCGACCGACTCGCAACCCGGTTCGACGAGGGCTGACGTCGTGAGCGTCCGGCCGGTCCGGGGTCGTCGCGGTCGGCCTTTCGGCGATTCGGCGGCATCATGGTGCCGCCATGGCTGACTTCTACGAACTGCTGGACGTGTCGCGCACGGCGACCGCCGACGAGATCAAGAAGGCGTACCGGCGCAAGGCCCGCGAACTGCATCCCGACGCGAACCCGGACGACGACGAAGCGGCCGAACGCTTCAAGCAGGTCGCGCGTGCGTATCAGGTGCTCTCCGACGACGAGCAGCGTGCCCGGTACGACCAGTTCGGTGAGGCCGGCGTCGGTGGAGCGAACGGCGGTGCAGGCCCGAACGTGGACGACCTCTTCGGCGGCGGCCTCGGCGACATCTTCGATGCGTTCTTCGGTGGTGGCGCCGGCCAGGGGAGTCCGTTCGGCGGTCGTCAGCGGGGGCCGTCGGGGCCACCTCGCGGTCAAGATGTCGAGGTCGTCGTCGACGTCGACTTCGCCCAAGCGGTGTTCGGCGACCAGGTCGCCGTCGAACTGAAACTGCCGGTCCGCTGCGACGACTGCGGCGGTTCGGGGGCCGGCGAAGGCACCGAGCCAGTCTCGTGCAGTGACTGCGGCGGGTCGGGCCAGGTGCAACGCGTGCGCCAGAGCCTGCTCGGTCAGATGGTCACGGCGAGTCCATGCGGGCGCTGCGGCGGGCTCGGGCAGGTCGTGACGACACCGTGCTCGAACTGTCGCGGCGAGGGCCGAGTCACCGTCGACAAGACGTATCAGGTCGACGTCCCCGCCGGTGTCGACACCGGCTCCACCCTCCGCCTGACCGGCCGAGGCGCCGTCGGACCCCGTGGCGGGCGGCCCGGCGACCTGTACGTGCACCTGCGGGTCCGGCCGCACGATCGCTATGAGCGCCACGACGACGATCTCGTCACCGAGGTGGCGGTCTCGATCGCGCAGGCGTCACTCGGCACGTCGATGCCGCTCGAGACGCTCGACGGTACCGAGGACCTCGTCGTCCCGCCGGGGACACAACCCGGACGCGAGTTCGTCCTTCGCCAGCGCGGCGTACCCCGACTCAATGGCCGCGGCCGCGGCGACCTGATCGCCCGGGTCCGCGTCGAGGTGCCGACGAAGCTGTCCTCGGCCGAGGTCGACCTGCTGACCGACTACGCGAAGGGTCGCGGCGAGGAGGTCGGCAACGGCAAGGAAGGGTTCCTCTCCAAGATCAAGTCAGCGTTCTCGTGAGCGCGCAGGCAGCGCGGTGAGCGACTTCGCGCTCCGCCGACACGCCGCCGCCCACGTCGTGCTCGACGCCGACTCGACGGGCCTGGCCGGCGTGCGCATCGCCGGCGACGGCGTGGTGGCGGTGGACGACGCCGTCGAGCACCATCTCCGGCGGGTCCTTCGCCTGGGCGACGGCGACCTCGTCACCGTGACCGACGGCGCCGGCCGCTGGGTACCGACTCGCGTCTCCGGTACCGGGTCCGACCTCCTCGTCGTCGACGGTGAGGTCCGGAACGAGGTCAGAACTCGCCCGGTGTTCACGGTGGCCGCAGCGCTCCCGAAGGGTGATCGGCTCGAGTGGATGGTCCAGAAGGTGACCGAGTGCGGCGCGGACCGATTGGTCCTGCTCGACTGTGACCGCTCCGTCGTGCGCTGGAAGCCTGAGCGCGCCGAGCGGCAACTCGAACGGTTGCGTCGGATCGCCGACGAGGCCGCCCGCCAGAGTCGTCGAGTGTGGCGACTGGAGCTCGTCCCGCCCACGCCGGCAGCGGAGGTGCTCCCGGACGCAGCGGTCGCCGAACCCGGTGGCGAGCCCCTGCTCGACGCACTCGGCGATTCGCATTCGATCGTTGCAATCGGACCCGAGGGTGGGTGGTCCGACGACGAGTCGGCGGCGATCTCGCATAGGATCGACCTCGGGCCGAACATCCTGCGGACGGAGACCGCAGCGATCGTCGCAACCGCACTCTGCGTGGTCCGGAACCACTGAGAGGTAGATTTTCGCCGAGTTCGTGTTAGCCTTCGTCGATCGTTGCGGCGGCAACGTTGACGTCACTCCCGATGACACCAAAGGCGGAAACCACCATGGCCCAATTCGACGAAGAAGCTCCCTCGGCGTACAGCCGGCAGGTCGGCGAGCGACTCCGGGTGATCCGGAAGCAGAAGCGGCTCTCCCTCCAGGACGTGGAGGCGCTGTCGACACAGGATTTCAAGGCATCGGTGCTCGGTGCCTACGAGCGAGGGGAGCGGGCCCTCTCGGTGCCTCGCCTCGACCGACTGGCGCAATTCTACAACGTGCCGATCGAGCAGCTGCTCCCGCGCGAGATCACCGGCAGCGAGGCGGCGGCCATCGAGTCGCCGATCAACAAGAAGCTGGCGATCGATGTGTCCAAGCTGATGCAACTCAGCGGCTCGCCGTTCGAGATGCTCGCCCGTTACCTGCGTCTCATCCAGGTGCAGCGCCAGGACTTCAACGGACGCGTCATCACGGTCCGGGGCGACGACACTCGTGCGCTCGCCGCGATGCTCGACGTGCCAGTCGATCAGGTCGCCGACCGCCTCGCGGCGCTCGACCTGCTCTTCCGCTGAACCCGACTCGTCCCTCGAGCGAGCCGGCCGGGCCGACTCGGCCGGCTCGACCGGGGGCGGCGACGTTCCATCGAACTCGACCGGTCCGGCGAGTTCGCTTCGGACGTAGCGTGACTGCGTGAGCGCGTTCGGGGTCTATCTCCACATCCCGTTCTGTGCGGCTCGTTGCGACTACTGCGCGTTCGCGACCTGGACCGATCGTGACCACCTGATCGACCGCTACCTCGAGGCGATGCGCGCCGACATCGCCCGAGCGGTCGGCGACGGGATGCCAGCCGCGACGTCGGTCTTCGTCGGTGGCGGGACGCCCTCACTGGTCCCTGCCGACGCGCTCGCCGAGGTCATCGCGTCGGTCCCCACCACCGCAGACGCGGAGGTCACCGTCGAGTGCAACCCTGACGACGTCGACGCGGCGAGCGTCGCAACGCTCGTCGACGGCGGGGTCGACAGGCTGAGCGTCGGCGTACAGTCGACGTCGGCTCACGTGCTCGCCGCGCTCGGGCGTGGTCACGACCGCACCCACGTCGATCACGCCGTCGAGGTCATCCGTGCGTCGGGGATCCGTTCGTTCAACCTCGATCTGATCTATGGCGCGGCCGGCGAATCGGTCGAGGATTGGCGCAGCACCGTCGAGCACGTGCTCCACCTCGAGCCGCCGCACGTGTCGGCCTACGGGTTGATGGTCGAGCCCGGCACGCCGCTCGCCGCCGACGAACGACGTCACCCGGACGACGACGACCAGGCGGACAAGTACCACCTGGTCGATGAGTTGCTGTCGACCGATGGGTTGGAGAACTACGAGGTCAGCAACTGGGCGCGTCCCGGGCACGAGTCGGTGCACAACCGCCTCTACTGGGCCCAGGGCGACTATCTCGGCGTCGGTTGTGCCGCCCACTCCCACGTCGACGGGCGCCGCTGGTGGAACGTCCGGACGCCCGAGCGCTACATCGACCTGGTCGAACGGGGAGCGCCGACCGAGGCGGCGCACGAGGTGCTCGACGACGCGACCCGCCGAACCGAGCGGCTCCAACTCTCGCTGCGGACGCGCGACGGCGTCGAGCGTGCCGCCTTCGACCCCGACACGCTGACCCTCCTCGACGGGCTGGTGACCGAGCACCCCGAGGATGAGGCTCGTGTCGTGCTGACGCGCGGTGGACGACTCCTGGCCAACGACATCTCGACCCGCTTCGCCGATGCCGACCGCTGATCGACCCTCCGAGCCCGGCGCTGGCATCGGATCGCTCGCGATCGGACAGGTGCGGGATCGTCTCGGTGGCGCTAACGTACGTCGCCGCTGAGGGCGCATAGCTCAGTTGGTTAGAGTACCTGCATGACACGCAGGGGGTCGGGGGTTCGAATCCCTCTGTGCCCACCCAGCAGGACCCCAGGTCAGGAAGATGATCCGACCTGGGGTTCCGTGGTTTTCGCC
>JBCBDK010000297.1:0-5634 GCA_038529675.1 Actinomycetota bacterium | reverse complement strand
CGAGGACGACCGGGTTCGGCACGATCGTGTGCCCGTCGAAGGGGTCGACCTCGGTGACGGTGTAGGTGCCGAGCGGCAGCCAGCCTGACGTCCACGTGTCACCGGCCTCCACGTCGACCGAGAAGTCGAGCGGCCCGGTGACGTTCATCGTAAACGTATGGCCTGGCATGTCGGGTCCGGTGACGACCTTCTCGATCGCCAACCGAGCGTGCTCGTCACGGTAGGGGTTCACCGCGGTGACGAGCACCGTCTCCTCGTCCTCGTCGAGCACGACGGGGTTCGGGGTGATCGTGTGCCCTGCAGGGGCATCGACCTCGGTGATCGTGTACGTGCCGAGTTCGAGCCAGTCCGACGTCCAGGTGTCGCCTGCGGCGACATCCACGGTGAACGACTCCGGGCCGTCGACCTCGAACGTGTAGGTCCCACCCGGCGCAGTGCCGCCTGTTTCGACCTTCTCGATGGCGATCTTGCCGGCTGGCCACGGGTTGGTGACCGTCACCAGCATGTCCTCGCCGTCGTCATCGAGGACCACCGGGTTCGGCACGATCGTGTGCCCCTCCCACGGATCGACCTCGGTGACCGTGTAGGTGCCGAGCGGCAACCACTCCGAGGTCCAACGCTCACCGGCACTCAGCGTGACGGTGAAGTCGACGGGCCCGCTGACGTCGATCGTGAAGTCGTGTCCGGGCATCTCGGGCCCGGTCACGACCTTCTCGATCGTGAGCCGTGCCCGCAGGTCACGGAAGGGATTGGTGGCGGTCACCGAGACGAACTCGACCTCCTCGTCGAGCACGACCGGGTTCGGCTCGATGGTGTGTCCAGCTGGCGCATCGCGCTCGGTCAGGGTGTACTCGCCGAGCGGCAGGGCGCCGGACGTCCACGTCTCGCCGGCGACGACCGTGAACTCGAAGCTCTCGGGGCCCGTCACGTCGAACGTGTACGTGCCGCCCGGCGCCGCACTTCCGGTCTCGACCTTCGTCACCTCGAACGCGCCTCGATGGAAGGGGTTGGTGGCGACGACCGCGACCTGCTCGCCGTCGCCGGTGAGTGTGACGGTGTCGGGGACGACGGTTGCGCCTGCGGGCGCATCGATCTCCTCGATCGTGTACGTGCCGAGCGGAACCCATCCGGAGTCCCAGGTCGATCCAGCAGCGATCGTCGCGTCGAAGTCGACCGGTCCACGGATGCTGAAGTCATACGTGCCACCCGGAGCGGCGTTGCCGGTCTCGATCTTCTCGATCGTGAACCGTCCACCCGGGTACGGGTTGGTCACCACGACCTCGACGACCTGGCCGTCGGTGTCGATGGTCGCCGACGTCGGCACGACCTGCGCCCCGGGCGGCGCGTCGAGCTCCTCGAAGAAGTACGTCCCGCGCTTCACCCTCGGCACCGTCACCGATTCACCGGCCGTGACGCTTACGTCGGTCACCACTGCTCCGGCATCGTCCGAGACGCGGACGACGTACGTGTCGTCCGGCGCGAGTTGACCGGTCTCCACCTTCTGGATGACGAAGCTACCGTGGCAGGCCTCAGCCGTTCCGGCCGAGACGAGCATCGACAGCACGAATGCGACCACGATCGAGAGCGTGGAGAGAACTCGCCGCCGTGGTGTTGATACCGCCCCCATGACCTTCCCTTTCAGTTGCGCCACACCTCGGTGGAGGTACGGCCCGCTGCAGGGATCGGTCCTGTTTGCCAAGCTCGCGCCCGGCACCGGTTGTCGTTGACTTCCTGATTCCGGCCTAGCGCCAACCGTCTCGAAAACACAGAGTCGAAGGTCCCGACCGGACGAGTCCTACGCTCGGCGCGAGCGCTCCACGACGTTCAGGTCGAGGTGGTTGCGCATGTACTGCTCGGCCGCGTCGTCGACGGGTTGGAAGTCCCACCCTCGGAACCGACCGGCGCGCATCGCCTGATCGACGATCGCGCGGTCGCGTTGGCTCGCTCGGACCTCGGCGTCGATGCGCTCGACGTCCCAGCGGTCGTGCACCTCGTCAGTGAAGTCGGCGACGATGTCGGTCTCGTGTGATGCGAGGTTCGTCAGTTCGCTCGGGTCCTCGACGAGGTCGAACAGCTGCGCCCCGTCGGGCGCGGACCACACGAACTTCCAGCGCCCACGCCGGATCATGAAGATCGGGGCGACCGCCCCCTCACCGAGGTACTCCCCCACGACGGCCCGATCGGCATCGGCGGGTTCGTCGCCCGTGACGAGACCGACCACGCTGGTGCCGTCCAGCTCGGCCGGCACGTCGAGCTGGGCGAGCTCGAGCAGTGTCGGCGCCACATCGTGGAGGCCGACGTGGGCGGCGACCCGGGCCGGTGCGAACCGACGCGGCGCATGCACGACGAACGGCACACGGCTCGCGTGCTCGAAGAACGACATCTTGTACCAGAGGCCACGCTCACCGAGCTGGTCGCCGTGGTCCGATGTGAAGATCACGACCGTGTTGTCGGCCATGTCGTGTCGGCCCAACATCTCCAGCAGCCGGCCGACCTGATCGTCGATGTAGCTCACGTTGGCCAGATAGGCGTGGCGGGCGGTCCGGATCTGCTCGTCCGTCACGTCGGTCAAGTCCGCGGCGATCACGTGGCGGAGACGACGGCTGTGCGGATCGAGCTGCTCCTCGGAAATGGGTCCGGTCGTCGGCAGCGGGATCCGGTCGTGGTCGTAGCGGTCCCAGAACTCGCGCCGGGCGACGTACGGGTCGTGCGGATGGGTGAACGACACCGTCAACATCCATGGTCGATCGTCGACGGTCCGGGCGAGGTCACGCAGCTTGCGGACCGCGCGGTGACCGACCTCGTCGTCGTAGTCGAGTTGGTTCGAGACGTCGGCGACACCGGCATGCACCACCGAGTCCATGTTGTGGAACCACCAGTCGAAGCGACCGTCGGGGTCGTCCCAGTTCGGGGTCCAACCGAAGTCGGCCGGATAGATGTCGGTCGTCAGCCGCTCCTCGTAGCCGTGCAACTGGTCGGGACCGACGAAGTGCATCTTGCCGACGAGCGAGGTCTGGTAGCCGCCTGCCCGCAGCCGGTGCGCGAAGGTCGGGACGGTCGCCGGGAACTCCGATGCGTTGTCGTACGCACCGATCTCGGAGTTGAGCCGGCCACTCATCATCGAGAACCGAGCCGGCGCGCACAGTGGACTGTTCGAGTACGCCGAGTCGAACACCACGCCGTCGGCGGCCAGCCGGTCGAGCGTCGGCGTGACGGCGGGGCCGCCGTGCCACGACAGGAACGGCGCCGACAGCTGGTCGGCCATGATCAGCAGGATGTTCGGGCGGTCGGCGCCACCGGCGCCACCCGGTGCCGGTGCCGCCGTCACCGGCGCCCGCCCTCGACCACGTCGGCGCGGTACACCTCGGTGTGGTCCGGCGGGAGCGGCGTGTTGCCGAGGACCAGGTCGGCGGCCTTCTCGGCGATCATCATCGTCGGCGCATACGTGTTGCCGTTGCTCACGTTGGGCATACATCCGGCATCGACCACGCGGAGTCCCTCGGTGCCGTACACCCTCATCGACTCGGGGTCGAGCACCGCCATCGGGTCACTCGACGCGCCGATCTTGGTCGTGCACGACGGGTGGAGTGCGGTCTCGGAGTCCTTCGCGACCCAGTCCATGATCTCCTCGTCGGTCTCGACCGACGGCCCCGGCGAGATCTCGCCGTCGTCGAGGTCACCGAATGCCGGTTGGGAGAGGATGTGGCGCGCGGTGCGGACCGCCTCGATCCACTCGCGCCGGTCCTGCTCGGTGGACAGATAGTTGAAGCGGACCGCGGGGTGCGAACGCGGATCGGTCGACGTGATCTTCACGGTGCCGCGGGCGTCGGAGTACATCGGCCCGACATGCACCTGGTACCCGTCGGCGACCGCCTTGCCCGCGTGCGGGCCCTCGGCGATCCGCGGCGACGAACCGTCGTACCGAATCGCGATCGGCAGGAAGTGGAACATCAGGTTCGGGTACGACTCGTTCGGGTTCGACTTGACGAACGCGCCGGCTTCGAAGTGGTTGGTCGAGGCCGGCCCCTTCCTGAACAGCCACTGGAAGCCGATCCACGGCGCCCGCCACTTCGCCAGGTGGCGCTGCATCGACACTGGCTGCCTGCAGGCGTGCTGGATGTAGACCTCGAGGTGGTCCTGCAGGTTCTCACCGACACCGGGCACCTCGGCCACGGTGTCGATGCCGAGCGGACCGAGGTGATCCGGATCACCGACGCCCGAGAGTTGGAGGAGTTGCGGGCTGTTGAAGGCGCCACCGCACAACACGATCTCGGCGCCCCGGGCGACCTCGCGGGAGCGTCGCACGAGCCCCGTCGCTCCCACCTGGCGCCACTCCACGCCGACCGCACGGTTGCCGTCGAACAGCACCCGGTCGACCTGTGCGTTCGTGATCAGCTCGAGGTTCGGCCGACCGAGCGCCGGGTGGAGGTAGGCGCGAGCTGCTGAGAGCCGCCGGCCGCGGTGCACGTTCTTGTCGAACGCGGCGAACCCCTCCTGGCGGAAGCCGTTGACGTCGTCGGTCCGGTTGAAGCCGGCCTCCTCGCCGGCGCGCAGCCATGCCTCGAACAGCGGGTTGTCCGCAGGGCCACGCTCCAGCACCAGCGGACCGTCGTCGTTGCGCCACTCGTCGGCACCGGCGAGGCAGGTCTCCATCCGCTTGAAGTACGGCAGGCAGTGCGCCCAGTCCCAGTGTTCGAGGCCCGGGAGGTCACCCCACTTGTCGTAGTCCATCGGGTTGCCCCGTTGGAAGATCATGCCGTTGATGCTCGACGAGCCACCGAGGATCTTGCCCCGAGCGTGATACACCCGGCGCCCGTTCATGTACGGCTCGGGTTCGGACTCGTACTTCCAGTCGTAGAACCGGCTCCCGATCGGGTACGCCAGCGCCGCCGGCATGTGGATGAACACGTCCCAGCGCCAATCGCGTCGACCGGCCTCGAGGACGAGCACGCGGTTCGCCGGATCCTCGCTGAGTCGCGCCGCCATGGCGCACCCGGCGGATCCGCCGCCGACGATGATGAAGTCGTACACGACGACAGTCTGGCGTGCGATCGACGTCCAGGCGCTCAGTGGTCCGCGAGTGGAACGAGCAGGCTCACCATCGCACCCCCGCCCGCGCGCCCGCCGACGGGTGCCGCACTGGCGTCGTCGTGCGTCACCGGCGGGCCGCCGGCCGGCCGCGACGCCGAGGTCGCGTCCGCGTCCTCATCCGCCGAACGGTTGGCGGCGCGGACGTCGCCGCCGTGGGCGACCATGATCGCCTTCACGATCGCGAGGCCGAGGCCGACCTCGCCGCGCCGATCTCCACGCTGGTACCGATCGAAGATCCGGGGCAGCGCCTCGGGGTCGAAGCCGGGTCCGTCGTCGATCACGTCGATCACCCCGAACCGGCCCTCGACGCGACTGCACAGCTCGACGTGCTCGGAGCGACGCACCGCGTTGCGGACCACGTTGTCGAGCGCCTGGCGCAGCAACGCCATGTCGGCGTCGACGACGACCGGTGCGTGCGGCTCGGCCGTCACCGACGCGTCGTCGGTCCGCACCGACGCCGCGACCTCCTCCGCGAGCAGGTCGAGCCGGAGCGGCGCCAGCCTCGGGATCGCCTGACCGCTGTCGAACCTCACGAGGTCGAGC
>JBCBDK010000296.1:0-5643 GCA_038529675.1 Actinomycetota bacterium | reverse complement strand
TACCACGTCGATGCCGGACCGAACGGCCTGCCGTTCATCATCTTGATGGAAGACATCGTCGGCGCCCACTGCCCCGACCAGGTGGTCGGCATCAGCGCCGACGAAGCCGACGCGATCATCGGCTCGGTCACCCCGCTCCACATCCAGTACTGGGGCAGCCCGAAGCTCGGAGAGCTCGGTTGGCTCCCACCGATGAACAACGAGATGTACAAGGGCGGTCAGGCGATGGCCGAGGCGCTGCTGCCGGCGTTCATCCACCACTTCCGCGACCGCGTCGAACCCGAGACCGCCCGGGTGATCGCCGACGTCTGCCGGCGATACACCGAGTTGCTCGACCACTCGGTCGGGATCGGAACGCCGACGTTCACGCACACCGACTGTCGGGCGGAGAACTACCTCTTCGGCGGCGCCACCGGCGACGACTCGATCACGATCGTGGACTTCCAGCTGTGCACCCGCCACGTCGGGATGTGGGACGTCACCAACCTGCTCGCCGGATCACTCGATCCCGTGACCCGCCGTGCCCACGAACACGAGTTGATTGCCGACTACGTCGGCCGGATCACGGCCGCGGGCATCGACTACTCGCTCGATCAGGCGATGGACGAGTACCGGATGTGCCTGCTCCATCAGATTGCGGCGCAGGTGATCACCAGCGACTTGTCCGGCGGCAACGAGCGAGGTCGGGAGTTGCTCGAGCAGCTCCACCTCCGCCCGGTGATCGCCGCGCAGGAGAACAACGCGGGCCGCATGCTCGCCACGTTCTGACTCGAAGTTGGACTCTGTCCCAGGGACGAAGTCCAACTCCTGACGTTGGATTCTGACTCGAAGTTGGATTCTGTCCCAGGGACGAAGTCCAACGCTGGCCGCGCAGGGTCAGGCGCGGAGGTCGGTGACAGTGCCGCAACTCGCCTCGACGAGCTGCGCGGGCGAGAGCGGGAACACGTCGTGCCAGGTTCCGGCGGCCGCCCAGACCTCGTCGTACTGCAGCAGGTCCGGGTCGACGAAGACGTCCAGCTCGGTCACGTGCCCGAACGGCGGCACCCCGCCGATCGGATAGCCGGTCGTCTCGCGGACACGGTCGGCATCGACTCGTTCGCATCGCTCCCCGCCTGCGGCTGCGGCCAGCTTGGCCGTGTCGAGTTGGTTCGAGCCGCTCACGTAGGCGAGCACGACCCGGTCGTCGACACCGAAGATGAGACTCTTCACGATCTGACCGACGTCGACCCCGATCGCGTCCGCTGCGTCCTGAGCCGTCTTCGCCCCCTGCGGATAGGTGCGCGGCACGACCTCGACACCCAGGCGCTCGCCTGCATCGATGACACGCTCGACGTTGCGATGCACTCCGGTCACGGCGACGACGGTACCAACGCGTCCACACCCGGCTCCGCCTCCTCCGCGGGGCCGGCGGTCGACAGCACGACAGCACCGCCGAGCGAGAGCGCCGCTGCAGCGAGGTACGCCCAGCGATAGGTCCCCCACAGATCGAACAGCCAGCCGATCAGCAGCGGACCACCCGCCACGCCGACGATCCCGATGGCCTGCGATCGCGCGTAGATCTTCGAGTAGTCGAGGACGCCGAAGCGCTCGGCGATCAGCAGCGGTTGCAGCATGAGGATGTTGCCGATCGTCGCTCCGAACACGACGATCGCGGCGAAGATCAGTACGGGCTCCGATGAGACCGCCAAGCCGGCCAGTGCGCCCGCTTGCAGCGTGGCGAGCAGCATCGTGAACCTGGTCATCGGCACCATCGACACGATCCGCCCGCCCACGAGTCTGGCGACGACCGACGTCGCCGCCAGGACGGTGATCGCGAACTGGGCGGTCGACGCGTCGGTGCGGTCCTCGACCAGCTTCACCAACTGCTGGATCCCACCGACCTGCGAGCCGAGTGCGAGCACGTACCCGGCCGTCGTCGCTCGATAGAAGCGAGATGAGAAGGCGTCCTCGGCGGAGACGCCCACGGTCGGTGTCGCCGGACGGTCGGCGTCGAGTGCTGCTCCGTCGGGGGCGTATCCATCGCGACCCGGATCGGGTCGGACGAGCCACAGTGCTGCCGGCACGATCCCGACCACGAACGCAACGCCGAGCCACGGTGTGACGGCGGCCAGACCGTGATCGTCGATCAGCCGCTTCGCGAACGGCGTGATGAGGATCCCGCCGACCGACAGCCCGGTCGACGCGACCGACAAGGCAACCGACCGGCGGACGTGGAACCACCGGGTCACGACCGTCGTGGTGGGGACGAGACCCGCCAGTGCGTAGCCGACGGCGAAGAGCACGTAGCTCGAGTACAGCTGCCACACCTCGTCGACCTGTCCGACGATCGCGAGCGATCCACCGGCGATCACCGCTCCGGCGATGATCACGGCGCGCACGTCGAACCGCTGGATCAGCCGACCGGCGAGCAGCCCGGTCAGTCCGCCGACGACGAAGAAGATCGTCGTCGCGAACGAGATCGATCCGAGCGCCCACCCCTGCTCTTTCGAGAAGGCGTTGAGATAGACGGCGAGGCCGTAGAACGCGAGCCCGGAGTTGACGAGCAGCACGACGAAGCACCCGGCCACGACGCGCCGACCGGCGAACGACCGTGTCCGGTGCGGCACCGGGTCGACGGTCGTCACGGCATCGGACACCGACGCAGTGTGGCCGATCCCGCCGGATCTCCCCGCATCGACCGGACGCCGAGCGGGAGGGTCGCTGGGCGGCGGGACCGGCGGAAAGAAATCCTCGAACAATCCGATCGGACCAGCGCCGTTCGAATGCGGTGCCGGCACGGCCCCTCACCTGCGGCGATGTCGAAAACATGCCGTGAGCAGGGATTTTAGTGGTCAAACCGAGCCGCTCGAACCGCCTTGCACGTCGGTTGACACCTGATACGTTCGCCGACGTGCAGGACAACGGCAACGGTGCGACACCGACGGACGGCTCGACGAGTGAGCCCGATTCGGCGCCTCGACGGACCGCCTGGAACTTCCTCTCCAACCACGCTCGCGTGCTCGCCGCGCTGGCCGACGACGCCGAGATCCGCCTGCGAGATGTCGCCGATCAGGTACGCATCACCGAACGAGCTGCCCAGAGCATCGTCGCCGACCTCGCCAACGCCGGGTTCGTCACGCGCACTCGCGTCGGTCGCCGGAACCGCTACGAGGTGCACGGCGACGCGATCATCGACGAAGGCGATCGCCGCTTCAGCGTCACCGACCTCCTCGAGACGCTGAGCCGACCGCACACGCGACAGTTCGTCGACGTCGGCTTCCATCACAACGGCGCCCGGCAGAACTGACCCGTTCGGGCCGCTCGAACTGCGGCCGACGGATCAGAGCAGGCCGGCGAGGGCGTTGGCCGCTGCATCGCCAGCGTCGTCGTCACCCGGCTGCTCGAACGCGGCGTAGCCGTCGCTCTCCAGTGTCTCGGCGAGTTCGGGGCCACCCGACGCGACGATGCGGCCCTTGGCGAGGATGTGCACGCGATCGGGTTGCAGCTCCTCGAGGAGGCGGTTGTAGTGCGTGATCGCGAGCACCCCGAGCGGCTCCCCGGTGTGGCCTGCGTCGTTGCTGAGGTCTTCGACCCGGCGAGCACAGTCGCGGAGAGCGTCGATGTCGAGACCCGAGTCGAGCTCGTCGAGGATCGCGATCCTCGGCGCGAGCGCGGCGAGCTGAAGCGTCTCGTTGCGCTTCTTCTCGCCGCCGGAGAGGTCGACGTTCAGCGGCCGATCGAGGAACCGGTGCTCGAAGTTGATGCGGTCGGCCTCGTCCCGCAGCACGGCGTCGAGGTCGTCGACCGAGCGATCGCGGGTGGCGAACGCCTCGGCCATCACATCGGACAACATCACGCCCGGCACCTCGGTCGGGTACTGCATCACGAGGTGCAGTCCGGCGGCGGCGCGCTGCCACGTCGGCATCGCCAGCACGTCGTGGCCGTCCAGCGTGACCGACCCGGCCGTCACCTCGTAGCCCGGCTTGCCCATGACCACACCCGACAGCGTGCTCTTGCCCGCACCGTTCGGCCCCATGACCGCGTGGACCTCACCCGACGAGACCTCGAGGTCGATCCCGCGCAGGATCTCGTTGCCTGCGACGCTGGCATGGAGGTCGGTGATCGTCAGTGTGCTCATGCGTTGCTTCCCTTCAGGGCGATCCAGACGCGACCGTCGACGATCGACGCCTCGTGGACATCGATCGATTGGGTCGCCGGCAACGTGCTCGGCTCACCGGTGGTGAGACTGAACGCGCTGCTGTGCTTCGGGCACTCGAGTTCGAGTTCTTCACACCACACTTCACCGCCGTCGGACAGCGAGACGTTGGCATGGCTGCAGATGTCGTCGACCGCGAACACGTCGGCGCCGACACGCACGACGGCCACGTCGGTCCCGTCGACGGTGAACCTCGTCGCCTCGCCGTCCACGAGTTCGTCGAACGAACACACCTCGGTGCCGCTCATGCCGCCACGTCCTGGCGAGCGCCGAGGTCGAGCTTCGCGGCCACCCGTGAGCGCAACTCCTGGGTCAGCGGACCGGCAGGCAGCTGCTCGATGACTTCGTCGAAGAAGCCGAGCACCACCAAGCGCTCGGCCACCTCCGGCCGCACGCCGCGTGACTCGAGGTAGAAGCGTTGGTCCTCGTCGATCGGGCCGACGGTCGAGGCATGACTGCACTTGACGTCGTTGGTCCGGATGTCCAGGTTCGGCACGCTCTCGGCCCAGGCGCCTTCGGACAGTGTGAGATTCCGGTTGGTCTGGTACGCAGTGGTGCCGCCGGCGTGCTCGCGGATCTTGATCAGCCCGGTGTAGACGCTGGCCGCGTCGTCCTGCACCGCGCCCTTGAACAGCAGATCGCTGCTCGTGTTCGGCGCATCGTGGTCCTGCGTGGTGCGGAAGTCGTGCATCTGGTCACCGCCGGCGAAGTACAGCGCCACCTGCCGGGTGAACGCGCCCGGGCCGGTGAGGCGGGCGTTCGTGCTCGCTCGCACGTAGTCGCCGCCGAGCGTGACGGTCGCGAGCAGCGTGGTGGAGTCCCGCTCGCCGTGCGCCTGCTGGTTGCCGAGCTGCCACGTCGCCTCGCCCGACTCGTTGACGGCGAGGTACTTCACCCGCGCCGCCTGAGCCGCTGCCACCTGGAGCACCGGGACCACGAGCGCCCGGTCGGCGTCGGCACCGTCGGCGGGGATGAACCGCTCGACGACGGTGACCTCACTGTCGGGACCGGCGTCGATGATCGTCCGCGGGAACACGGCGACGCCGTCGCCGGCGACGTGGTGCGTCACGATGATCGGCTCGGTGACGATGCGCCCGGCCGGCACGCGCACGACGACCGGCGACATGAACGCCCGGTTGAGTTCGGCGAAGACGTCGGGCGTCTCGCCGTCGAACAGCTCGGGCACGTCGTCCGGATCGGTCGACACGGAGCCGTCGCCACCCTCGATCGTCGTCGAGGTCGCAGCCGGTGCGTAGCTGTCGAGATCGAACGTGTCGATCCGGGAGTATCGCCAGATCTCCTCATCGGCCGTCGGCATCGTCGAGCCGGCGAACCGCTCGGCAGCAGCGACTCGGAAGTCGGTGTGGCCGCCGAAGGATCCGGCGGCGTCGGGGGAGAACGCTGTCACGGCCCGGAGTCTACGAACCGGGCGGAATTTCTCCTACGCC
>JBCBDK010000295.1:0-5654 GCA_038529675.1 Actinomycetota bacterium | reverse complement strand
GTCACGGTGTCGATGCCGGCGACCGCTCGGCGTCGTCTACACCGCCGCCCGCATGCCTCGCCTCGGCGCCCGCCGATGGATCCATCCGTCGATGCTGGCGGCCGGCGACACCGGCACCGTCGACCTCGACCTCGTCCACGGCGGCGGGGTGCCATCGGCTCGGTTCCTGCTGGAGGAGACGATCCAGCGGCCGGGTGATCCCATCCAGGTGGCTCCACTCGGTGTCGATCCGATGGGCCCCGGTCTGCGGATCCGCACGGGCTATGACCTCTCGACCTCAACCCGCGGGATGATCGAGGTCGGTCCGCTCACCGCAGTGGTCACCGACCCGCTCGGAGTGGCCCGACGACGCCGAGCGGTCGCCGGCATCGACACCGTGACCGTCGCGCCGCGTGCGTTCCAACTCCCGATGCCGAAGCTCGGGTCTGGCCCGCTCGGACAGCAGCTCCTCGCGCAGGCGCGCCGACTCGGACCCGGCGAGTTCCACAGCTTGCGTGAGTACGTCGACGGTGACGAGCCGCGCTCGATCCACTGGCGTGCGTCGGCCCGCGGCGAGGATCTGCTCGTCAAGCAGCACACTCTCGAGGGCCTGCGGCGGGCGCTGATCGTGCTCGACATCGATCCGACCTCGTACGCGGATCGGGCTTCGTTCGAGCGGGCGATCACTGCGGCGGCGAGCCTCGTCGCCAGTTCCGCACACTCCGAGCTCACGACACGATTCGTCACGGGCCGCGGCATCGATCTCCGCGGGCCCGATGTCGCCGCTGCGGCGCTCGACGTACTGGCCCGGGTCGAACCCGACTCGTCCGGTCTGCCGCTTCTCGATCGCGACCCGGGCGAGGGCATCGGACTCGGCATCCTCATCACCGGCCGCTCGGGTACGAGCGGATGGGCGGCGGTCCGCTCGATCGTGGACCCGACCATGACCATCGTGCCGGTCACCACCGATGCTGCGCCGCGCAGCAAGCTCGGCGCCGCCGCTCGCACCGAGGACGAGTTCGTCCGCTCGTGGCGGGCGATGGCGGGCTCACGCAGATCGAACGCACCGGGATCGGGCACGGCAGGATCGAGACGCACGGCAGGATCGAGACGCACGGCATGAGTTCTCGACCGACCGTGGCTACGACGCGTCACCGCTCCCCCGTCGTCACCGAGGCGCTCGCCGCTGCGGCGCTGACGCTGTTCACGATCACCGTGGCGCTCGGCTTCTCTCGTGTGTTCGCCGGCTGGGAGTTCGCACGAACCCTCGTCGTCGTGGCGATCGTCGCTCACCTCGCCGGCGCGCTCCTGCGACTCGCTCGAGTGCCGTTCGTCGTCGCCGTCCCGCTCACCATCGCCGTCGTGATCTGGACCATCTCGTGGATCTTCTACCGCGACACCTTCGGGCTCGGCCTCCCGAACAGCGAGACCTGGAGTCGCTTCCGACTCGACCTCGATCTCGTCGGTGAGCGGTTCCGTACCGAGGTCGCGCCCGTCCCGTTCCTGCAGGGGTGGGACGTGCTGGCTGCGCTGGGCGTCGGCCTCGTCGCGGTGCTGGCGGACACCTTCGCTTTCCGCGCGTTCGCCCGCGCGGAGGCGCTGGTGCCGGGCGGTGTCCTGTTCGTGTTCATCTCCGCCCTCGGCACCGACCGCTCGCGGGTCGCGGCGACCGCGCTGCTCGTCGGCGTCGGCGTCCTCGCCGCGATCGCGCTGCGCGTACACCACGCACCGAACGACGTCCCCACGATCGGGCGAACCCGTGGGAGCGCAGCGCGGCTCGCCGTGCCCGGCGTCGTTGCGATGGTCGCCGTCGTCGCCGCTGGATCCGCGGTCATCGGCCCGCGGATCCCGGGCGCCGGCGCCGAGGCGATCTACGACACGACGAACGGAACCGGCGGCGGGCGCACCACCGTGCTCAGCCCGTTGGTCGACATCCGCTCACGACTCACCAACCGGTCCGACACCGAGCTGTTCGTCGTCGAGTCCACCGCCGACGCGTACTGGCGCTCGTCGACGCTGGCCGAGTTCGACGGAAGGCGCTGGGAGCTGCCCGAGCGACCGCTGCGCTCAACCGGTGACCCGCTCGGCTCGTCACCCGAAGGTTCGGTCGAGATCCGACAGCGCATCACGGTCACGAGCCTGGGTGGCGCGCTGGTACCCGCTGCGGCCGATCCGATCCAGGCCAGCCCGGTCGATCGCGACGGCGCCGACCTCCGGTACAACCCGGACTCGTCGACCCTGGTCCAGACCGGCGACGAGCTCGCGTCGGGCGACGCCTTCGAGATCGTGTCCGCCGCGCCCCGGTTCGCAGCCGAACAGCTCCGGACCGCCACGTCCACCGATGCGGGCGATCCGATCTATCTCGAACTCCCCGACTCGTTCCCGCAGCTCGCACGCGACACCGCCGCCGAGATCACGGCCGGCGCCGCCACGCCGTACGACGTCGCGCTCACGCTCCAGCAGTGGATGCGGACCGAGTTCCGATACAGCCTCGAGATCCAGGAGGGCCACGGCAACAACGAGATCGAGTCGTTCCTCCTCAATCGCGTCGGATACTGCGAACAGTTCGCCGGGACCTACGCAGCCATGATGCGCTCGCTCGGCTTCCCGAGTCGTGTGGCCGTCGGCTTCACACCCGGCCTGTCCGAAGGAGACGGCCGCTACTCGGTGCTCGGCAAGAACGCACACGCATGGCCGGAGATCTGGTTCGACCAGTACGGCTGGGTGCCCTTCGAGCCGACGCCCGGTCGCGGCGCCCCGGGTGCGGAGAACTACACCGGCGTCCCCCAACAACAGGACGACACGCCGGTCGACGCCGGGGCCGGCGGCGGACCCGGCGACGACGGCGGCCCTGCGCCGACCACCGTCCCGCCGACCACGGTCGTGACCGACGACGCCCTCGACGGAACCCCGATCCCGACCACGGCGCCGGGCACTGCTGGTGGTACCGACGGTGACGTCCCCGATCTGGGTTCGCTGATCCCCGACGACGAGGGTGGCGCCACGCCGGCGAGCGTGGCGGCCGAGGAGCCGGGAGTACAGGTGCCCTGGCGAGCGCTGGCACTGGTGCTGTTCCTCGGCCTCCTCGCGACCGTGCCGGCGGTGGTGCGGCGGTTCCGCCGTCGGCCGACCGGACCACAGGTCGACCAGCTCGCACGACTCTGGACGCGAGCGACGACCAGCCTGACCGATGTCGGTGTCACGACGCCCACCGAGGCCACACCGGCCGAGGTCGCTCGGCTCGTCGGTGAGGGATTCCCGACCGCGGCCCGCCCGATCGAAGCACTGGCCGGCGTGGTCACCGAGGTGACCTACGGGCCAGCCGGCCCGGCGCGCCTCTCCGACGACGGTTCGTACGGCACCACGGTGCTCGGCAACTGCGGGGTGTGGACCAAACAGATCGAGAAGGCGGTCACCGACTCGATGCCGATCGTCGCCCGTCTCAAGCGGTACTCAACCCGCTGGACGTGACCAGCGGCCCCGGCATCAGTCGCCGGGTTCGCTGCGTTCGCTCGGCCGGTTCGCGGCCAGCCAGGCAGAAATCGGGAGGGCGCCGAGCCGTTCACGGCCGAGGAGCCGAAGCTCGGATTCGAGCTTGACCGCCATGGCGAGCACGAGCACGAACCCGGCGAACGACACGACGAAGTTGAAGGCCAGACCGCCGATGGTCACGATGAGGCCGATCACGAGACCGGCGACGAGCAGCGCCGAACGACGCCGCGACACGCGGTAGCCACGGGGCGCGAACGACGGGTCCTGCTCGAGTTCCTCCTCGATCTGGCGGAGGATCCTCTGTTCGTCCTCGGACAGGGGCACACCTCCATCATCGCACGCGAACACCCCAGCCTCAACGCGCAGCGGCAGAAGTTCCCGGTGTCACCCGTCGCCGCGTGCCCGCTCGGACCCGCCTGACGGGCTCGTCGACCCGTCGGGACCCCACTGCTGGGCACCCCGCCGGACGGGGGTCACGCCGGTCGACGACAGCGAACTCGCCGGTCCGATCGCGTCGTCGCCGAATCGGTCGCGGATCTCGTCGAGTGCACCGGTCGCCGCGTCCCAGTCGGGTCCCTGGTCGTCGAGATCGTCGAACGTCAGCTGTGCCGACGGTGCGCCCAAGTTCGAGCCGCTCACCCCAAGCAGTCGGACGCCGGGTGACGGATCGACGGCCTCGAGCACCGGTTCGAGGAGTTCGAGGAGTTCGTCGTGGCGTTGCACCGGGTGGGCGACGGTGACCGACCGGCTGATCGTCACGAACCCGGCGAAACGCACCTTGAGCACGAGCGTGCGCGCACCGAGCCCAGCGCGACGTAGTCGCCGGGCGACCGCATCGGTGAGGCGGACCAGCTCGCGGTGGACCTCGGCCGGCGTGTGCTTGTCGTGAGGGTACGTCTCCTCGTGACCGATCGACTTCGCGTCGCGATCGGGTTCGACGGCTCGATCGTCCGACCCGACGGCGAGGGCTGCGAGGTGTGCGGCGAGGTTGCCGCCGAGCGCTCGTTCGAGCGCACCTCGATCGAGCCGCCGCAGTTCGGCGACGGAACGCACTCCGATGCGTTCCAGGCGTTCCAGGGTCTTGGGACCGACACCCCACAGCCGACTCACGTGGAGGGGATCGAGAAACGCCTGCTCGCCGCCAGGTTCGATCGTCGTCACCCCGTCGCCGGGATCGACACGGTCGTGGTGTGCCCTCGGCTTGGCCTCGACCGACGCGAGCTTGGCGAGGAACTTGTTGGGCGCGACACCGACGCTGCAGCCGAGGTCGAGCTCGTCACGGATGTCGGCGCGGAGACGCCGGGCGATCGCGGGGCCGTCGCCGAACAGTCGCCGTGCGCCGGTGACGTCGAGGAACGCTTCGTCGAGCGACAGCGGTTCGACGAGCGGTGTGTACCGCTCGAACACCTCGCGGACCTGGGCGCTGACCTCGCTGTAGAGCGCGTGGTCCCCGGGGAGGAAGACCGCGTGTGGGCATCGCCGACGGGCGATGGCGGACGGCAGCGCTGAGTGGACACCGAACCGGCGCGCCTCGTACGAGGCAGCGGCGACGACACCGCGATTGCCCGTGCCACCGACGACGACCGGCTGCCCCATGAGGTCGGGGCGACGGCGCAGCTCCACCGACACGAAGAATGCATCCATGTCGGCGTGCAGGATCGTACGGCTCGCCTGCCGGGGCTCGGTCGCTCGGGCGTCGTCCGACACACGTCGATCGTAGGCGGGAGCGTCGGCGGGAGCGTTGTGTCGGACTCGTAGACTCCGGTTCGTGGACGTCCCCCCGACCCCCAACCGGTCACCGGTGACCCCCGACGACCCCGACGGCGAACGGCCGCTGTCGGCGTTGCCGCCGGTCGGTGTCCGGCTCGGCGCGTTCGCGGCCGTGTGTCTGAGTGGCCTCGCCGGTGCGGTGATCGGCTATTCGCTCGTCTCGTTGCAGTGCGACGGCGACTGTGCCGTCCCCCTCGGCATCGGCATCCTCGTCGGCGCGTTGATCGCGTCGATCGGCATGGCGATCGTGGCGGTGCTCGTGATGCGGGCGCTCGGCGAGTGGCGCGAGGTCGAGGACCGCGAGCGTGCGGGTCACGCGCCGACGGATCCGTTCTGATGAGCACGTCGTGAGCGAGACCGCCGACCTCGACGCACTCCGGCTGGCCTGCGTCGACATCGCTCGAGCCGCCGGC
>JBCBDK010000294.1:0-5659 GCA_038529675.1 Actinomycetota bacterium | reverse complement strand
CGATCGGCCGATCCAGATCACCGACGACCTGGTCGGGTTCTGGGCCGGGTCGTGGTCGGAGGTCAAGAAGGACATGGCGGGCAGGTACCCGAAACATCAGTGGCCGGACGACCCGGCGTCGGCCGACCCCCGCCGACTCAAACGTCGGCCCGACTGACGCCGGTGGTCGGCCTCGCACGGTTCGTTCACGGTCCTCGCCGTTCACCGGTCGCCTGATCTGTCACCACAGGGGCGCAGGTGCGATGATCGTCCGATGCGTCGAACCGTCACCCTCCTGCTCGCCGGCAGTCTGGTCGTCGCTGCGTGCGGCAGTGACGACGATGCCGACGACCCCACCGACACCGCTGCGTCGGAGCCCGAGCCGGAACCGGAGCCCGAACCCGAACCAGCGCTGGAACCGGAGCCGGAACCCGAACCGGAGCCGGAGCCGGAGCCAGAACCGGAGCCGGAACCCGAACCGGAGCCGGAGCCGGAACCCGAGCCGGCGGGCGACGACGAACCGCCGTCCAAGCTCGAGCTGATCGGTGCCGGGCCGTATCCGGTCGGCGTCCAGACGCTGATCGTCGATGCCGACGGTGACCGTCCGCTCACCGTGGACGTGTGGTTCCCCTTGGCCTCATCGTCGGCCGCGGAGCCGTTCCGCTACACCTTCATCACCGGCGACTTCTTCGAATCCGACGCCGCCGTCGGCGCCGCACCGGACCAACTCGCCGCCGACGGCCCGTTCCCGCTCGTCGTGTACTCGCACGGATCGGGCGGCATCCGCTACATCCACTCGGACTACACCGAGACGCTCGCCAGCCACGGCTACGTCGTGGCCGCGCCCGACCACACCGGCAACACCTCGGTCGAGCAGTTCCTGCAGACCGAGGACGACCGGGCGGTCGTCGCGGTCAACCGCCCGAACGACGTCATCCGCGTCATCGACGCCATGACCGACCCTGAGAACGAGGCAACCGCCGGGTTCGTCGCCGGCGTCGATCCCGATCGAGTCGCCGTCACCGGCCATTCGTTCGGTGGCTTCACCTCCTATGCAGTGGTGTCGGGGTACGAGAACGAGGCAGGCCGGTCTCCTGCCGACGACCGAGTCGACGCGATCATCCCGCTCGCCCCGGCGGTCGGTGGGCGCTCGGGTCCGACGCTGCTCTCCGACGACCAGCTCGCTGCGGTCGACGTCCCCGCCCTCGTGATCGTCGGAACGGACGACTCGACCACCCCGGTCGAGCCGAACGTGGAACGAGCCTGGGAACTCTCGGCGAGCGCACCGCACCACCGACTCGAACTCGTCGGCGCCGAGCACCAGAGCTTCACCGACGTGTGCGACTACCTCACCGCCTTCGACGAGGGCCAAGAGGTGACGCCGCCCGTCCGCCAGATCCTCGAGACCTTCGGCGAACAGGGCTGCGCGCCCGACGACATGGCGATCGAACGCGTCCAGGAACTGACCAACACGTTCGCCGTGCGGTTCCTCGACGTCGTGTTCGGTGACGGCACCATGCCGACGGTGGCCGACACCGCGGCGATCGACGACGTGATCTACGACGTCAAGTGAGGCGGGCGGCGTGAGGCGGATCCACACGGTCGTGGGGCTCGCCGTCGCCACGCTCGTGCTCGGAGCATGTGGCGGGAGCGGCGGCCGCGACCCGAGCACACTCGCCGTTCCCGGCGATCATGCAACGATCCAGGAGGCGGTCGATGCAGCGCAGCCCGGCGACCTCGTCTTGATCTCACCCGGCGTCTACCACGAACAGATCGTCGTCGAGACGGACGACGTCGTCATCCGCGGGCTCGACCGCAACGAGGTCGTGCTCGACGGGCGCGACGAACTCTTCGACGGCTTCCTCGTCGTCGCCGACGGCGTTGCCGTGGAGAACCTCACCGTCACCCGCTACGTCCAGAACGGTGTCATCTTCACCGGTGACACGCAGTACGAGTTCGACGACCCGCAAGCGGACCAGGAAGCTGAGGTAGGAGCGGCGCCGACCGGCAACGGGCCCGGCGTCCTCGAGCGGTACCGCGTCTCACACGTGACCGCCGTGAACAACGGGACGTACGGCATCTACGCGTTCGCCGCTCGTGGCGGCTTGATCGAGGACTCGTACGCGTCCGGTCATCCCGACTCGGGGTTCTACGTGGGACAGTGCAAGCCGTGCGACGTCGTGCTCGACGGCGTCACCGCAGAGCGCAACTCGATCGGCTACTTCGGCACCAACGCGTCGGGCGGTGTGTTCGTCGTCAACTCGACGTTCCGCCACAACCGGCTCGGGCTCACCCCCAACTCGCAGGTCGCCGAACGACTTGCACCGCAAGAGGGCGCCGTCATCGCCGGCAACCTCGTGGCCGACAACGACGACCCGACCGCGCCCGCGATCACCAACGGGTTCTTCGGCGGCGGCATCGCCGTCGGCGGCGGCATCGGCAACACCGTGATCCGCAACCGGGTCGAGGGCCACGACGCGTTCGGCATCGGGCTGGTGCCGCTCGACGGGTTCCTCCCGATGGACAACCGGGTCGAGGGCAACGTCGCCAGCGGCAACGGCGTCGACATTGTCGTGGACACCGACGGCGAGCCGCTCGGCAACTGCTTCTCCGACAACCAGATCACCACCGAGGCGCCCGACGGTGTGGTTGCGTCGCTCCCGTGCAACGGCGAGGCGTCGATGTTCGCCTCCTTCCCGTTCCCGTCGGCGCCGGCCCCGCCGGACGTCGACTATCGCGAGGTGGTCGAACCCGGGCCCCGGCCATCGATGCCGGCACCGGCGACCGCGGCAGCACCTCCGGCCGGCGAGCCGCCGGCGGTCGACCTCGAGTCGATTTCGGTGCCAGCGTGAGAGGCTCCCCCTCGCCGCATTGGTGGCGAACCGTGCTGCTCCCGACGGTTGTGGCGTTGGTCGCGGCATGCGGAAGTGGCGATGCCGCCAACAGCCAGCGCCCACTCGAGCGAGACGAAGCCAACCGCCTCGCGGACGCTCTGTTCGACAACTTCGAAGACGGCGGCGCCTCGTTCACCTACACCGGTCAGGTCGGCGACGGCTCGCTCATACTCGACGGCGAGATCAATTTCGTCACGCATCAGGGCCGAGCAACCGTCTCGGGATCGTCCGCAGCTGCCCGACCGATCGCTGAGGTGGTGTGGTCGGATGCCGAGGTGGTCGAGCGGCTCCCGAGCCTCCCCTCGATCCTCGCGGACGCCGGAATGCCCCGGCAGGTCGAGTGGATCCTCCGACCACCCGATCCCGAGGGGCGCGAACTCGATGGTGCGATCGCACTGATCGTGGCGCTTGCCAGCGAACAGCGAGACAACCCTCAACTGATACTTCAGCTTCCGGGTTCGGCGTTCGTCCGCACACAGTCCTTCCGTGACGATGAGGTCGAGGTGCTCCGCTACGGCGACCTGACCACCTACTGGTTGTCGACGACGACGGGCGACCTCCTCCGCTTCGAGGGCAACAGCCGCGACGGCAGCCGGCCGCGAGTGATCGACCTCCGCGATCGCGGCCCCCGAACGATTAGCGCACCCCCGGCCGACCGGGTCATCACCTCGCGAGAGCTCGGCGAACTCTACGAGGTGGCGCTGCGTCGCGACTGACAACGTCGTGTCGCGATTTCTGACGCTTCTCAGAGTCTAAGAATCGACACGATGTTGTGTCATCTCGCTGCCTGAGCTGGTGCGATGCGGTGAATCGCCACTTGCGCGGCCAGAATTTGTGCGGCTAGCTTGCCCCGGCGGCGGGCACTTCCTCCCATGGCACGCGCCCCGAAAGGCGAACGATGACGACTCGGATCCATCGCATTGTGATCTCTGCTGCCCTGCTCTGGGGCAGCGTGCTCGTGGGGAGCGTCGGCTCCCCGTCGGGAGTGGCCGTCGCAGCACCCGGTGATCTCAGCGGTCAGGTCTTTCGCGACATCGATCACGACGGGGTTCGGAACGGCACCGACCGCGGCGAGCCCGGCATCACCGTCGAGGTCTACGACGATGGCGGACTCGTCGACTCGACGGTGACCGCCGACGACGGGACGTGGTCGCTGACCGGGCTCGGCGACGGGCCGTTCCGTGTCGAGTTCGCCATCCCCGACGATCGCCCCGGCGTGAGCCCGACCGTGTTCCCCGAGGACTCGACCACCGGCACGGTGCGCAACGGCACCTCGGTCCAGTTCGTTCGTGGCGCGGAGGCGACCGACGTCAACTTCGGCGTCGCCGACCCGCTCACCTACTGCCAGACCACCAACCCGCGCGTCGGCACGGTCTGTTACACGAACGGCAACCCCACCCCAGGCGGCAAGGCGGTGCTCGAACACGACTACCTCGACACGGGCCGCAGCGTGGGCGGTGCCCAGCCCGAGGTCGACGTCGAACCGATCGATGCCGCGGTCGGCGGCGTGTGGGGCCTCGCGTTCCATCGGACGACCGCCACGATGTTCGCCGGCGCCGCACTCAAGCGGCACGTCGGCCTCGGCCCGGGCGGCATCGACGCGATCTACGCCGGCGAGCGCGAGGTCGACGACCCGGGTGCTGCCAACGACGTCGCCTGGTTCGACGGCATCGACACGTCGGGGACCGCGACCGTGCCCAGCAACACCGACCGCGGTCTCGACGGGGTCGGCGGCGCTGACCCGAGCAACGACATCGACGCGTTCGCGCTCGTCGGCACCGTCGGCTGGGGCGGCATCGCCGTCGGCGCCGACGACACGACCCTGTACGGCGTCAACCTCGGAGGCAAGACCCTGGCGGCGATCGGGATCGATCCGGCGACGGGCGGCCACGATGGCACGTTCACGGAGACGGCGATCCCCGACCCTGGGTGTGTCGGTGGTGAGCACCGGCCGTGGGCGGTGACCGAGCGCGACGGCAAGGTGTACGTCGGCGTGGTGTGCGATGCGTCCGCGTCCGAGCTGACGACCGACCTCACCGCATACGTGCTCGTCGCAACGCCCAGCGGCGACCCGACGACCGGCGGCGTCACGTTCGACGGAGCACCGGCGACGACGTTCCCCCTCGACTACGACGGCGTCGAAGGCAACAACGACAAGGGCTGCGCCGCGCAGTGGCGAGGCCGATCCGGATGCCGCTGGAACTCCTGGAACAGCACCTTCGACCCCGCCGACTACGACATCTACGACCTCACCGACGACTGGTATCACCGGCCGGTACCGATCCTCTCCGACCTCGCGTTCGACGACGAGGGGTACATGGTCCTCGCGTTCACCGATCGCACCGGTCACCAACTCGGCAACTACAACCACCCGCCGATCGCGGGGAGTGTCGAGCGGATCTCGACGGCGATCGGCGGCGACATGCTGATCGCCGCGCCCGACGACGCGACCTTCACGTCGTGGACGATCGAGAATGACGGCACCGTCGGGACTCGGGCGAGCGCACAGGCACCGAACGACCGCATCCAAGGCCCTGGCGGTGAGGAGTTCTTCTTCGAGGACCAGTTCTCGTCGCTGCACCGCGAGACCTCGCAGGGTGCGGTCGCCTACCTGCCCCAGAGCAACGAGGTGATCGGGACGACGATGGACCCCGACCGGGTGCGGTCGGCCGGCCTGTCGACGGTGTCGACCACCGACGGCGCCGAGCAACGCTGGATCGAGTACTACGAGCAGGGCAACACGCCCGCCGGGCCGACCTTCTCCAAGGCGGGCGGCCTGGGCGACG
>JBCBDK010000293.1:2810-5703 GCA_038529675.1 Actinomycetota bacterium | reverse complement strand
CGACGTGATCGTGGTCGTGTCGGCGATGGGAAAGGCGACCGACAACCTGATCGCCCTCGCCGACTCGGTTTCGCGGAACCAATCCGGACGCGAGATGGACATGTTGCTCACGACCGGCGAGCGCCAGACCGCTGCGCTCACCACGATGGCGCTGCACGAGCGCGGCGTCGACGCGATCAGCTTCACCGGCAGTCAGGTCGGCATCATCACCGACACCGCCCACCGCAAGGCGAAGATCGTCGAGGTCAAGGGCGATCGTGTCAGGGCGGCACTCCAGGACGGCAAGGTCGCGGTCATCGCCGGGTTCCAGGGCGTGAGCACCGCCAAGGAGATCACGACGATGGGTCGCGGTGCATCGGACCTCACCGCATCGGCACTCGCCGGGGCGATGGGCGCCGAGGCGTGCGAGATCTACACCGACGTCACCGGCGTGTTCACCGCCGATCCACGCATCGTGCCCCGGGCGCGCAAGCTGCGTACCGTCCACTTCGACGAAATGCTCGAGATGGCCGGCGCCGGCTCGAAGGTGCTCGCCATGCGGTCCGTCGAGTTCGCGCGGAACCACGACGTTCCGCTTCATGTCCGATCCGCGTTCACCTGGGAGCAGGGAACGTTCGTCAGCAACGAGGAGCCGTCCGTGGAGGATCCGATCATCTCCGGTGTCGTCACCGACATGACCGAGGCCAAGGTCACCGTGCTCGGTGTGCCCGACCGCCCGGGCATTTCGGCTGCGCTGTTCGAGGCGCTCGCCGAGCAGCACGTCAACGTCGACATGATCGTGCAGAACACGTCGACCGATGGAACGACCGACATCAGCTTCACGATGCCGATGGCCGACATGAACGCGTCCGAGGAGGTCGTCAAGCGGGTGGCGACCGAGATCGCCGCGCGCGACGTCACCCACGATGACTCGATCGGCAAGCTGTCGCTCGTCGGCGCCGGCATGAAGTCGTCGCCAGGGATCGCGGCCAAGATGTTCCGCGTCCTCGCGGACAACGACGTCAACATCCAGATGATCTCGACGTCGACGATCCGGGTGTCGGTCATCATCCCCGCCGACGACATGGAGCGCGCTGCACGCGCGCTCCACACCGCCTTCGGCCTCGACTCCGAATCGGACTACGCGGCCCCGCTCCCCGAGCGCCGCTGACATCACGCCTGGGGTCACACCCAGAACGTGATGCGTCAGGCCTGCGGTCCACGCCTGGCGTCAGACCCAGAACGTGATGTGTCAGCGGGTGACGGCTTCGACGTGCAACGTGAGTTGGTTGCCCTCGACCGTGCCGAAGGCGACGGCGATGGTCGAGTTCAGGTCGGCGAGTTCCTCGTCGGCGGTCTCGAACGTCAGCAACTCCTGCGGCCCACCATCGTTCGTGCCGCGTCCGATGGCGGCGTACTTGATGGTCCGCTCGCCGTTGCTGATCCGGCCACGGATGTCGAGCTGTTGCACACCGTCGGCACCGATCGTGACGTCGTCGACTCCTTCGACGGCCCACTCCCCTTCCCAACGATCGGACGTGGCCACCCCGTCGAACGGGATGTCGATCTTCATTCCGGTGGCGAGCTTGCCGATCGGCTTGAAGTGCAACGTCGCGGTGAGTGTGAAGAGCGGTGTGGTCGTGGCCATTCGTGCCTCCGTCGTTCTGTTCGTTGAGTGGGTGTTGATGTTGATCGTCGACGTGCCGAGGTTCGACGCGCCGTCATTCAGTTCACCAAGTCGCGCTCGGCTCGAGCGACAGTACGGCGGTGAGCCCCGCATGGAATGTGTCGAACCCGTCGCTGCGGACGGTGCGATCGATGTGATCGAGGACTGCGGACTGGGCGCAGTCGGGCCAGGTGAGCGCCACACCCCAGCGAGCGGCGTCGTCACGAATCTCGGCTTCCCATCGCGCTGCGAGCTCCGGTGAGCTGACCGCAGCGACCCCTGCGGCGAGGGCGGCATCCTCACCGGGGACGGACCACCACGCAGCGACGGCGAGCGGCAGCAGCCGGTCGACGGCGGCGGCGATCGGCTCGGCCTGCGCGACGCGGACCATGAATCGCTCGGCATGATCGAGGTGGAAGCGCTCCTCGGCCGACGCCCGGGCCGCGAGCGCTGCGATGCCCGGGTGGGACGACTCGAGCAGTGCCGACCAACGGTGGCGTTCTGCGCGGTCGTACAGCCAATGCCGTACGAGCGAGTCGGCCCAGTCGCTGCACTCGACCTCAGCGAGGTGACTGCTGCGGTACTCGGCGGGCGGTCGCAGCAGTGCGAACGCGTCGAGCTCGGTGGTCGGATCGCGTCCCGCGTCGCGGAGCAGCAGTTCGTACAGCCCGATCGAGTGGCCGAGTTCGTCCTGCGCGATCGAGCAGAACGCCAGGTCCTCCTCGAGGAACGGACCGAGCCCGATCCACGCGGTGTGCCGAGCACCGATCATGTGCTCGTCGTCGGCGAGCGCCAGGAGAAACGACCGGCTGCCGGCGTCGAGCCCGACGGTGCCGTTGACGGTGCCGTGGTGCGTGCCGTCGTCTGGGTCGTGGTCGGCTGCTGTCGTCATGCGTCCTCCCCGGTCCGCTGCGTGCGACGGTGCTCGGCGATCGCAGCGCCGTCATTCGACCGGTGTACGACGTCGGCGGTCACGGCGAGCAGCTCGGCGTCCGCGACGAGGACGTGCGATCGCTCGACCAGCCACATCTCGGCGCCCTCGCCACGACGGCAGTACGTGTCGCGGGCGAGGAGCTGGGCGAGTTCGTCGTCGGGCGCTTCGAGCGCACCGGCGTGGCGGAACTCGTCCTTGCCCGCCTTCTTCAGGAACACTTCGTAGACCACGCCGTCACCCCCGAGTTGGACTCTTGCTCGGGGACGAAATCCAACTCCAGACCGCGGAGGTTGGATTCTTGCTCGGGGACGGAA
>JBCBDK010000293.1:0-2710 GCA_038529675.1 Actinomycetota bacterium | reverse complement strand
TTGGACTCTTGCTCGGGGACGGAACCCAACTCATCGCATCACTTCCACGGGGTTGCGGCAGTCGTCGCACCAGCTGATCGAGCGGCAACGGGTCGGGCCGGCCATCGACTGCTCTCGCACGTCGTGGCTCCCACACACCGGGCATCGCAGCGAGCCGTCGCTGCCGCGCAGCACGACCGTGTACTCCTCGGCGAGCGCCCGGCGGGCCGCCGAACTCATCCTCGACGTCGACCACACCGGCGCAGCCAACCAGTCGACCGCCACCGACCGAACTCCCGGCACCGACTCGATCGCCGCTCGGACGTCGTCGGCGATCATCGCCAACGCCGGGCACCCCGAGAACGTCGGGATGAGGCCGATGCGGACGGCATCGTCGTCGACCTCGACCGTCTCGACCAATCCGAGGTCGACGATCGACACGTCGGGGTACTCCGGATCGCCGACGGACCGCAGCGCCTCAAGCACCTCGCGGCCCGGCGCCGGCCTGTGGACAGGGGTCCCCGTGTGTGTCAGACACCATCCCCACGTGTGTCTGACACCGAGGGGGATGGGGGTCATGAGAGCGCTGCCCGGACCCATGCGGTGTCGGCCCAGTTATTGGCGGCCGTGGCGATCCGGCGTGCCGAATCAGGCCCACCCTGGCGCATCGTCGCCTTCAACGGCTCCCAGTCGATCTCCCCCGGGACCCAACGACCGTCGGCGTCCTGATGCAACTCCGGGTCGGGAACCTCGAAGCCGTACGAGTGCAGCAGCGGCACGTACTTCTGCACGTACGCCGCTCGCAGCTCCTCGTTGCGCTTCGACTTGATCCTCCACCGGATCAACGGATCGGTGTCGCCCGGCGGCGAGTCCGGCCCGAACAACTGCACCGCCGGCCACCACCAACGCCCGAGCGCCTCCTGGAACATCGACCGCTGGACGTCGGTCCCCGTGGCGAGACGCAGCAACATCTCCTCGCCATGCCGCATGTGGAAGCCCTCCTCCGACACGATCCGCTTGAGGATCCGCTTGTACGGGCCGTACGTGCACTCGGCGAACACCGCTCGCTGGCTGGCGAACGCCGCCGCGTCGACGAGGAACGCGATGGCGATCTGGTCCGCCCACGTGACCGCCTGATAGTGGAACACGTTGTGGAACCGTGAGCGGCCGCCGAACAGGTCCTCGAGCATCTCGGTGCGCGTCTTGATCCCCATGTCAGCAGCGACCATGTACAGGAGGTGGGCGTGGCCGATCTCGTCCTGGGTCTTGGCGAGAAACACCTGCTTGAGCCGGAGGCCGGGGGCATGCGGGATCCAGTCGCGTTCGGTGAGGCCGCCCATCAGCTCGGAGTTCGCGTGGAACTCGATGAACCGGAACACCTCCTCGCGGTACTCGTCGGGCATGTCGTCGCCCGGCTCGACCATGCCACCGGCGTCGATGAACGCCTGGAAGTCGTCGAGGTCGGACCACGTACGGCCGCCCGCAGGCGCGTCGGCGAGTGTTCGCATCCCCAGATCCTCGCACCGGCGACCATGATCGTCAAGTCCTTAACGACCGTGGCCACCCGCTGCGCAACCCTGCGCCTTCCGTCATCGAGCCCGACCCGGGCGTGACATCGCCCGCCCGAGACCGGCCGCTACGTTTCGTTCTTGACGCGATCTTGCGTCGATCGGCGGGCGAGAGAGGCCGATACCCACCCATGTCGACTGCCACGTCCGCGCTCGCGGCCGCCCCGACGACCCTCACACGCGCCGACGCAGTCAGGTTCCTCCAGCGTGCGACGCTCGGGCCGCGCCCGGCCGACGTGACCCACCTGCTCGACATCGGGATCGATGCGTGGTTCGCCGAGCAGTTCACCCGCACGATGCCGGCGTCCCACCTCGATCGCCGTCTCGCACACGGCAATGCGATCAACGCGATCTGGGAAGGCCTGCTCGCCGGGCCGGACCAACTCCGCAAGCGAGTCGGCTACGCGCTCTCGCAGATCTTCGTCGCCGCTCATCCGGCCGTCAGCAACCTCCGGATCTGCGCGTACGCCGACCTGCTCGAAGCCCACGCGTTCGGGACATACCGGGCGCTGCTGGAGCACGTCACGCGCAGCCAGGCGATGGGTCAGTACCTCACCTACGAACGCAACCGAGCCGCCGACGCTCGGCGCGGCAGCGTGCCCGACGAGAACTACGCCCGCGAGGTGATGCAGCTCTTCAGCATCGGTCTGTGGGAACTGCGCCGGAACGGCTCACGACGCACCGACGGCGCAGGCGAACCGATCCCGACGTACGACACCGAGGACATCCTCGGTCTCGCCCGGGTGTTCACCGGCTTCGAGAATCCGCGTGCCGACGACAACCCACGCATCTACGCGCAGCCGATGACGAGCGACGGTGAGTTCGCCGACCGCTGGCACGAGCGGGGCGAGAAGCGCTTCCTCGGCGCATTGATCCCCGCCAGCGAGACCCGCACCCTCGACGAGTCGCTCGCCGTCGCCCTCGACACGCTCGACGCCCACCCGAACACCGCACCGTTCATCAGCCACCAGCTCATCCAGCGCCTCGTCACGTCGAACCCCTCGCCCGGCTACGTCGAGCGTGTCGTCTCGGTCTGGGAAGACGACGGCAGCCCCGCCCACGTTCGCGGCAACCTCGCCGCAGTCGTCCGGGCGATCCTGCTCGACGAAGAGGCGTGGCGGCCGAACCCGCCAGCCGCCCAGGGCAAGTTGCGCGAGCCGGCG
>JBCBDK010000292.1:0-5712 GCA_038529675.1 Actinomycetota bacterium | reverse complement strand
GAACCGAGCCCTCGGCGCCGACGGCAGGGGCACACCGAGCGGAACAGTCAGCTCTTCCCGATCGACGAACGTGCCGGCCGAGGCGCCGACGTCGAGCGGAGCACTCGCCGGGGACGGCCTCGGCCGGGCGGCAGCGCGAGCCGCGACCCGAACGGGCCAGGACGACTGGCTCGACGACCGATCGGACGAACGGCGTGACGAGAACCGTCGCGCGGCGATCGGTGACTCAGACCCGTCCGAGCGACCACGGACGGGTCTGCTCGCTCGCCTCCGACGCTCAGCTGCCCGATCGACGTGACGATTCCGCGCCTCGTGCGTGGAACCGGCAGCAACCCGGAGCCATCCCGGGGAGTGACGAGCGGAGACCGATCGATGACGACATCAGAACTGCAGGATCTGCCGGGGATCGACGCCGGTGTGGGCGACGTCGCCCAGCTTCGGGGTGCGCTGATCAGGCTGACGCTCCACATCTCGGGTCGAGCCGACGACGGTTTCGTCCGCTCGCTGCGGAGCGAGGCCACGGGTGGCGACGTCGGGCTCGCAGGGCGCTCGCTCGCATGGGCGGTGCTCGACGGACGGGTCGTGCTGCCCATCGACGCCGCCCTGTTGCTCGGGATGGTCCTCGACGCGACGGATCCTCGCCCCGGTCTCTCCGACGCGCTGCTCGCCGTGTCGTCAGACACTGCGATCGACGGCTCACCGTCGTTTCGGTTCGAGTCGCTCGACGTCGCAGCACCGACGGTGGCGTCGGCGATCGGCGTCGCGGCCGCCACCGACGGCGTGCTCGCCGTCTGGCAGGTCCAGCGGGTGCCGGCCCTCGATGTCTCGTGGCCTCGACCGGTCGTCGTCTGCGCCGTCGAAGTTGCCGACGACGCGGATTCGGTGGCGATCGGTGCGGCGTTCGACGGTGCCCTGGCCGAATCGGGAGCCGTCGAGCCCATGATCGAGGTGTTCGTCACCGGCTCGGAGACCCCGCCGACGCTGCAGGCGGCGGTCGCTGCCGCACCGCCGATCTGGGCCGTTGCCGGCGTCGACGACCCGCAGGTGGCGCCTGTGTTCGACGAGGTGGTCGATGGCGTCGGCCGCTTCGCCGGCGACCACCCACTGGTCGAGCAGCGCTCACGTGCCGGCCTCGCCGAGGCGCTCGACGCAGGGCATCCGCTCGTCGACGGTCCCGCGACGCTGCCGGACGTCGTCGACCCGGCAGCCGGGCCGGTGGTGCCGACCACGCTGCGCACCGACGGCACATGGATCTGGAGCGACGCGGCCCGCTACTACCTCGTCGAGCACGGCCTGGCGCCTCACGGCCCACTCGTCGAGCACCTCCGGACGCGAGGTCACGCCCCCGATCGTCTCTCGATGTTCACGCTGCAGCGCGCCGCCGACCTCGTCGTCGGCCCCGACGACAGGAGACCGGCATGAACCGTCCTGCCATGAACCGTCCTGCCATGAATCGCATGCAGGTCCGGAGGCTGCTCACCGGCGTGCTCACGACGGTGACCGTGATCGGGCTTGCATCGGTCCTCGTCGTCGCCGCCACGCCCGGCAACGACGACCCGTCCGCAGTGGGTGTCGATCCGTCCGCCGCGACTGCCGACACCGAGGAATCGACCACCGCAACGACGGCCACGACGACGACCACTGCCGACTCGATCGTCCCAGCCACCACGCTGCCGGCAGCATCCGCCGATGACCCGTCCGAGCCAGCGGCCGACGCGGCGACCACGACGACGACACCGGCAACGACGGCGGCACCCACCACGACCGCAGCGCCGACGACCCTGCCCCCCGAGACCACCGTCGCCCCGCCCGCGCTCGGCCCGCTCGATGGCAACTGGACGACACAGGGCCCCGGCATCATCGACGCGGCGGGCGAGCCCGTGACGATCCGGGGCATCAACTGGTTCGGGTTCGAGACCGACTTCGGGGCACCGCACGGACTGTGGGAGCGGCCGTGGAAGGACATGGTCGACCAGGTGGCCGACCTCGGCTTCAACACCCTCAGGTTGCCGTTCGCCTCGGCGACACTGAACGACGCGAGCGTCCCCGACGGCTCGATCGCCGGACCCAACCCCGACCTGGCCGGGCTCACGAGCTTGGAGGTGATGGATCAGATCGTCGCCTACGCGGACGCCGTCGGGCTCGCCGTCATCCTCGACCGACACGCACTCGGCACCGGGGTCCGCCACCACCTCTGGTATGACGAGAACCATCCGCCAGAGCGTCTGATCGAGGACTGGCAGCTCCTCGCCGAGCGGTACCGCGACGACACGAACGTGATCGGCGCCGACCTCTACGACGCCCCCCACGACAGCGCATGCTGGGGATGCGGCGACCCCGCCGTCGACTGGCGGATCGCGGCCGAGGCCGCCGGCAATGCGATCCACGAGATCGCCCCGGAGTGGCTGGTGTTCGTTGCCGGGGTCGAACACCTCGGCGGTGCGTCGTGCGACACCTCCGGCGCCGCCGACTGCACGTGGCACGGCTCGAACCTCGCCGGCGCCGTCGATGCGCCCGTCACACTGGCGGTTCCCGGCAAGGTCGTCTACTCCACGCACGACTACGGCACGTCGGTGTTCCGCCAGCGCTGGTTCGACGACCCGGCGTTTCCCGAGAACCTGCCGGCGGTCTGGGAACAGTTCTGGGGGCGGGTCGCATCGACGGGAACGGCGCCGGTCGTCGTGAACGGGTTCGCCGCACGGCTCGACACCGAGATCGACCGGGTGTGGCAGCAGCGACTCCTCGACCATCTCGCCGCCACCGGCACCGGGTTCAACTACTGGGCGTTGAACCCGAACGCCGACGACAACGGCGGCCTGCTCCTGGATGACTGGGTCACGGTCGACTCGAACCGATTCTCGATGCTCGAGCCGTACCTCACCGGTCCCTTCCCGACGTGATCATCGCCAGCGCGTGACCGGTGTCCATGCGCCGGCCGACGCGTCCCCGAGCGCATCGACCCGATCGCACGACTCATCCGCACGTTTGCCGTCGGCGACGATCGTCGAGGTTCCTGAGGACGTCTTGACTATTCGTCCGTATGTACGTACTATTGACGAAGTTCCGAACCAGGGGGTCGGATCACGACGAGGGGAACTCACATGTCCACCACTGCACATCACCGAGTCGTCATCGTCGGCGGGGGAGCGGCCGGCATCTCGGTCGCCAGTCGACTCCTACGCGCTGTCGACGACGTCGCCGTCATCGAACCGTCCGACAAGCACTGGTACCACCCGCTCTGGACACTCGTCGGTGGCGGCCATGCGAAGATCGAGAAGACCGAGCGCGCCGAGGCGTCGGTGATGCCGAAGAAGGCGACCTGGATCAAGGACGCCGCGCAGTCCTTCGACCCCGACAACAACCTCGTCCACACCGCGGGCGGCAAGGCCGTCGCGTACGACGCGCTCGTCGTGTGCCCTGGCATCCAGCTCGACTGGGACCGAATCCCCGGCGTCACCGACACCCTCGGCAAGGACGGCGTGTCGTCGAACTACGAGGTTCACCTCGCCCCCAGGACGTGGGACTTCATCCGCACCACCACGTCGGGCACCGCGGTGTTCACCATGCCGAGTGGGCCGATCAAGTGTGCGGGTGCGCCCCAGAAGATCGCGTACCTCGCCTGCGACCACTGGCGCCGGCAGGGAGTCCTCGACGACATCGACGTCCACCTCGTCCTCCCGACGCCCGGCATGTTCGGCGTGCCCGTGTTCGCGAAGGAACTCGAGAAGGTCGCCGACGACTACGGCATCCAGGTCCACTTCGAGAGCGAGCTGTCGTCGCTCGACCCGGCCGGCCGCAAGGCGACCTTGACGAGCATGAAGGACGACGGCGGCGAGTTCTCGTTGTCGTACGACATGATGCACGTCGTCCCGCACCAATCCGCGCCCGACTGGGTGAAGGCCAGCCCGCTCGCCCAGGACGCGCCCGCCGGCTACGTCGACGTGGACAAGCACACGATGCAGCACGTCAGGTATCCCAACGTGTTCAGCCTCGGCGACGCGGGGTCGACGCCGAACTCGAAGACCGGCGCAGCGATCCGCAAGCAGGCGCCGGTGGTCGCCGCCAACGTGAAGCGGCAGCTCGAGTCGAAGGATCCGACCGAGCGCTACGGCGGGTATGCGTCGTGTCCGCTCACGACGTCGTCGAAGCACATGCTTCTCGCAGAGTTCGACTACACGATGGAAGCGACGCCGAGCATCCCCTTGATCAACACAAAGAAGCCGCGCCGCGACATGTGGTTCCTGAAGAAGTACGGGCTGCCGTTCCTCTACTGGAACCTGATGCTCAGGGGCCGCGCCTGATCTACACGGTTCTGCGGCGCAGACGCGGCAGGAACCGACCGGTCCGCGCCGCGTAGTCGCGGTAGCCGGCGAAGCGTTCGGAGAGTCGACGTTCCTCCCAGGTCGACTTGGCGACGAAGAACGCAACGAGCGCTACCGTCAGCACCACCGCGAGCCACGACCGACGGCTGAGCGTCATGCCGACGCACATCGTGAGCACCGCCGTGTAGATCGGGTGCCGAACCCACCGGTACAGGCCCGATGTCTGCAGCTCGGCGGTGGCGCGTGGAACCGGCGTAGCGGTCAGCGATCGGCCGAGCCCGAGCGCTGCGGTGACGGCGAGCGCAGCGCCTGCCCAGAACAGCATGGCGCCGAGCGTGCGACTGAGGTCGCGGGCTCCCCAGTGGTCGGTCGACGGGGTGAGAAACAGGGCGACGAGGAGCGCGGCCTGGACGGCGACGAAGGCCCAGCCGATGCGACGGTGGTCCATGAGGCAGCTCGAGCGGGCCGACTCGAACCGTTCAGCCCGATGTGAGCGGGGGATCGGCGTCGAGACCGCCGGTCGAGTGGTTCGCGCCTGCCGCGCCGTTCGAGTCGCTGGTCCCGTCGACGGTGACGAAGTCCTCCGGCTCGACCGGTCGCATCAGGATGTCGACGGCCTGCCAGGCCGTGTACGACGACGGGTACAGCAGCAACGGCAGGATCAACGCACCGGCGCCGAGCACGATCAGCAGCGGTACCACCTCGAAGTCCGGCCAGGTGAACAGCATCACGCCACCGATGGCGAACACGAGCGGGCCCATGCAGATGATGGCGGCGATCGCCGCTGCACCGAGCTCGTAGCCCACGTCGCCACGTCGCCACTTCAGCCCACAGGTCCGACAGGACTCCTGCTTTTTCGTCCAGCCGGTGAAGAACGCACTCCGGCCGCCGCACCAAGCGCACCGGCGGAACAACCCGCGCAACAGCATCGTGGGGAGTCCGGGCCGGGTCATGGCTTCATCCTATCGCAATCTGTGTAATGTCCGTACATATTGTCGATGCGTTTCGGCGCGTGGTTCACCGGAACGGTTCAGAGCGACAGCAGCGCAACGACGAGCGCCACCCCGGTGAACGCGATGGCGGTACCGCCGACGAATCGTGCGGCACCGGGGTGCGCCGGGTTCTCGCCGCGCCGGAGCGGCCCGTGCAACTGCTCGTAGCGCACCCCGGCCCACACGAGGACGCCGGCGCCGAGCAGCACCTGGAGGATCCCGAACGCGGCGAGTGCCACATGGATCTCTCGCGCCTGGCGTGCCAGCAGGATCCCCGACACCATCGACGCGATCGACGTACGTTCCCACGCGAGCGCGGTCCGCTCGTGCTGCATCCTCGTGTCGAAGATTCGATCGGGTCGCGTCGCCATCGGTCGCCGCCCCGTCAGTTGAACGCC
>JBCBDK010000291.1:0-5717 GCA_038529675.1 Actinomycetota bacterium | reverse complement strand
CGCGGGCGCGGATCCGTTCGCGACGCTCGGCCACCTTGTCGGCGCTGAACATCGTCTGGCGCCATGCGCGACCGTCGTGCGCCTCGGTCACCCAAGCGTCCTCGTCGTGGGTGACGGCGGCGTAGGTGGCCCGGATCTGGCGGACGCCGTCCTGTTCGTTGCCGATGATGTCGGTCGCGAGCGCCCGGGTGAACGGCAGCAGCTCGTCGTGGGCCACCACGTGATTGACCAGTCCGAACCGGAGTGCCTCGTCGGCATCCATGAAGTTGCCGGTGAAGCTCATCTCGCGAGCTCGCCGCACGCCGATCGCCTGGGGAAGCAACACGGTGAGACCCCAGCCCGGCATCACACCGACTCGGCTGTGCGTGTCGCCGAACTTCGCGCGTTCGGAAGCGATCAGGAAGTCGCAGTTCAGTGCGAGTTCGAACCCGCCGGTCACGGCAACACCGTTGACCGCGCCGATCAACGGCTTCGCGAGCTTGGGGAACGGGCCGCGCACACCGTCGGCGTTGGCCGAGCCGTCGGCGCCGGAGCCGTCGAGGTTGCCGGCGGTCGAGCCGAGCTCCTTCAGGTCGAGGCCGGCACAGAACGCAGGGTCGGCGCCGGTGAGGACGATCACGTCGACGTCGTCGGAGCGGTCGGCCTCCTTCATCCGCTCGGGGAGTAGGCGGAGCACCTCGCTCGACAGCGCGTTGCGGGCCTCAGGCCGGTTGAGCGTGATGGTCGCGATGCGGTCCGCGACCTCGAGCAGCACGGGTTCGGTCATGGCGCCATCATCGTCACTCGGACGGGAGGAAGACGAGGTCGAGGTCACCGAGGCGCACGAGCGTCGATGCGATCCACCCGCCGAGCGCGCCGAAGTCGTCGTCGAGCACCGTGCTCGTCCCGTCGGCGATCGCTGCCTCGGCGAGCTCGTACAGCCCCTCGTACGTGATCTCGACGGCGTACTCCGAGGTGAGCGCCAACGGGTCGAGTTCGGTGTCGGGGTGGGCGACCTCGGTCGTCAGGCCCGACCGTTCGAGTCGTTCGTCGCCGAGTACTGGGCCGTGCTCGGGCATCGCGCCATACACCGTCGTCGGCTCGATCGGTTCGGCGAGGCGTTGTACGCGGAGCACGATCTCCATCTCGATCGCCGGGCGGACGTCGAGCTCGTCCTCGATGTACCAGTGTCGATACGCCGCCTGGCTCCACGCCGGCCACTCGAAGCTGATGTGGGCGACGACGCGGGGCGGGTCACCCTCACCGGGCAGGCCGTAGCTGGTCTCCCAGGTCAGGTCGCCCGAGAGGACGTCGGACTGGAAGTGCTCCTCGAACGGCTGGCGTTCGAGCAGAGCCGATTCGAACGCGTCGCGGAGCGCGCCGATCGCATCGGTGAAGACGTGGTCGAGCATTCGAGCCGTCAAGGTAGTGGTCGGCGCAGGTCGTGGGAGTCCGGCCTCAGCCACGTCCGCTGCTGGCCCCGGTCGTTGGCTCGGTGGTGGAGGGGTCGGGGTGGGTCTTGGGGGGTAGGTGGTCGGAGGGTCTACCGTCTTCGCATGGCACTGGTGTTGACCGAGATCGTCGACGGGGTTGCGACGCTGACGTTGAACAACCCTGACGAGCGCAACACGATGACGGCGCCGATGGTGGCCGAGATCGTGGCGGCGATGGATTCGTTCGAGGCCGACGACGCCGTCGGAGCGGTCGTCGTGACCGGTGCGCCGCCCGCGTTCTGTGCCGGCGCGAACCTCGGGAACCTCGCCGAGGCGACCGGTGACGGCCTGAAGGACATCTACGAAGGGTTCCTGCGCATCGCTCGCAGCCCGCTGCCGACGGTCGCGGCGATCAATGGCGCAGCGGTCGGCGCCGGGGCGAACCTGGCGCTCGGCTGCGACGTGCGGATCATCGCCGACGAGGCCCGTGTCGACACGCGCTTCCTCGACCTCGGCATCCACCCTGGCGGCGGGCACACCTGGATGCTCCGCCGAATCGGCGGGCCCCAGGCCGCGATGGCGGCAGTGGTGTTCGGCCAGATCCTCGATGGCAAGGAAGCCGAGCGCGTCGGGGTCGCCTACCGGTCCGTGCCCCGTGCCGAGCTCGCCGAGTTCGTCCAGGCGTTCGCTGCGCGTGCGGCGTCAGCGCCTCGTCCGCTTGCGATCACGACCAAGGGGACCATCCAGGCGATGGCGGACGTGCAGACGCACGCCGAGGCCGTCGAGCGTGAGCTCGAACCGCAGCTCTGGTCGACCCGTCAGCCGTGGTTCGCCGAGCGGCTCGCAGCGCTGCAGCGCAAGATCAGCAAACGTTGACGTCGTCGCCGACGACGGCGATCACGAACGCACGAAATCGCGCAGAATCGTTACAGACGATTGCTTCCACGTGGACACGAGATGTCCTACGGTCGAACTCGACAGGAACCGAATCCACCGAGGCGTCTCGCTGTCAGGGGCGACTCAAAGTAGGAGGAACCAATGAGCCAGCGTCACCGCGACACGGAGCTGTATCTCCCCCCGAGGCAGGAGCGTCGAGCTGCTGCCCACTCGGAGCGGCACCGGATGAAGGTGGAGTTGCAAACCGTCGCCCAGGAGGCGTGCGCACCCGGGGTCGAGCCCGAGGATCTGCACGAACCGGGCATGGCATGGAAGCCCATGCATCACCACGACGCAGAGGTCGCGAAGTCGAAGTTGGCCAAGCGCAGCCGCTCGAAGCGGCACTGGAAGACCAAGATGTGGAAGCGGCGCACCCAGTTGCGCCAGCAGCGTGTCCAGGCGCTGCAATCGGTCCGCGAGACCGGCTTCGCCAGCTGACATCCGGAATCGGCCGGGGCGCTCGCCGCCCCGGCCGTTCTGGTGTCCACCCGAGTCCGCCGACGCTCCTCGCGCGCCCGCGCGGCCGCATCGTCCGGAGCGCGTGGGGTCGCGTCGGCCTGATCAGCGGGCCGAGCGCCGGGCTGCGACCGCCGCGCGGAACTCGCCGACTCGACGGACCTTGAGGTCCTCGTAGCCGCGCACGGCCATCGGCAGGCGAAGTGCGGCGACCACGTCGCCGCGGTGTGCCGCGTCGGCGGCGAGCACGTCGAGTTCCTCGTCGAGGAACGTGCGGTACTCACCGACGAGCGAGCGCTCCATGCGGCGCATCTCGCTGCGTCCGAACGGGTCGAGCTTCGTGCCCCGTACCCGCTTGCCACGCGCCAGCGCAGCCATCATCGGTCGCCCGATGCGGGCGTCGATGCCGAGCTTCTTGTCGACGCCGAGCGCCTTGAGCATCGGCGGGTGGAGCCGCCACGTGACCTTCGCATCCGGGCCGCCGACCGCCTCGGCCGGGGCCTGCGCGGCGTCGGGGAGCAGCAGGAGCCGGGCGACCTCGTACTCGTCCTTGTACGCCATCAGCTTGTGCAGCGAGCGAGCGGCGGCCTCGACGACGGTGTCGTCGGCGTGGGCGGTCGCCGCGACGCGCTCGACCGTGTCGAGGAACTCACCGGCGTAGCGCGCGTGCTGGTAGGCGACGAGGTCGGCGGCGAGCATCGAGGTGAGCTCCCGCAGGTCGTCGCCGACGTTGAGCGCTGCGACCCGTAGGCGCAGCTTGGTGGGCAGTTCGGGCACGACGAGTTCCGGCGACGCCGCCCGATGCGCAGCGGTCGCCGATCGTTCCACACCGGCCGGGTCGATCACCCAGCGCCTACCCCACCGGAACGCTGCAGTGTTCGCTTCGACCGCGACGCCGTTGAGCCCGATCGCCTGCTCGATGGCGTCCGGGTCGATCGGGAGCGCACCGTGCTGGACCGCGGCACCGATGACGAACGTGTTGGCCGTGGTCGCGTTGCCGAGCAGCGCCTCCGTCAGGTGCCCGGCGTCGGCGAGGCGGGTCGAGGGTGCATCTGTCGAGGTGTCGAGCCGCCTGCGAAGCTCGTCGACCGAGGGCAGCAGGCGGTCGGCGTGGCCGACCATCGAGCCGGTCGGCGTCGCCGTGGACGACCCCACGACGACGGTGTGGTCGGCGCGGCAGGCAGCGAGGTTCCGTTCGGTCGCGGCGGCGAGCAGGTCGAATGCGATCAGCGCATCGGCGGTCGCGTTGCCGAGCAGGTTTGACGCCGGGGCAGTGCCGCGCCGGAACCGGATGTCGCTGACCACCGGGCCGGCCTTCTGCGAGAGTCCGGTCTGGTCGAGGCCTCGCGTGTCCCATCCGTCGAGCATCGCGGCGGTGGAGATGATCTGAGCCGCCGTGACCACGCCGGTGCCGCCGACACCGGCGATGCGCAGGTCGAGTGCGTCCGCCGGGACCCGCAGCTCGGGCGCCGGCAGGTCCGTGGGTGCGCCGGCCAGTGGGTCGGTCGTCCCCGGCACGACGGCGATGCCGGCGCTGTCGTCGTTCGGGACGACGGTCATGAAGCTCGGGCAGTCGCCGTGGAGGCACGACATGTCGAGGTTGCAGGTGGTCTGGTCGATCGACGTCTTCACGCCGAGCGGCGTGTCGACGGCTTGCACCGAGAGGCAGTTGCTGACCTCGCCGCAGTCGCCGCACGCCTCGCAGATGCGGTGGTTGATGACGACGCGGCTCGTCGGCGTGGCGATCTTGCCGCGCTTGCGGAGTCGGCGCGCCTGGGCGGCGCACGCCTGATCGTGGATCAGGACGGTGACGCCGTCGACCTCGGCGAGCTGCTCCTGTGCTTCGACGATGCGGGTCCGGTCCCACACCTCGACCGTGCCGGCCGAATCCTCGGGGAGGTCGACGCCTCGGTAGCGATCGAGATCGTCGGTGGTGATCAGCACGCGGCGGACGCCGTGGTCGATCAGGATGTCGGCGATCTCGGGCACGCCGAGCTGGCCGACCGGATCCTGACCGCCGGTCATCGCCACGGTGCCGTTGAACAGCAGCTTGTAGGTGATGGTCTCCTCCGCGGCGATCGCCGCCTGCACCGCGAGCTGCCCCGAGTGGAAGAAGGTCCCGTCGCCGAGGTTCTGAATGAAGTGCCTTCGCTCGACGAACGGCGACATGCCGATCCACTGGGCGCCCTCGCCGCCCATCTGGGTGATCCCGGTGATCTGGCCAACCCGTTCGGGGTCCATGATCATCGCCATCGTGTGGCAGCCGACGCCGGCGCCGATCGCGACGTCGCCCTCGGGAACCTTGGTGCCCCAGTTGTGTGGGCAGCCCGAGCAGAAGTACGGCGCCCGCTCCACGCTGAGGGGGATCAGCTGCTTCTCGCGGATCGCCGGCGGCGGGGGAGCGAGCCGATCGCCGAGCACCGGTTCGAGGATCCGGCGCGCGGCCGGCGTGATCGTGTCGGCGTAGAGGGGGCCGTAGTTGGGGATGAGCAGTTCGTCGCGCTCGTCGCGCTTGCCGATCACGTACGGGGAGTCGGCCATGCCGTAGAGCGCGTCCTTCACGTACAGCTCGAGCGTCGGGTCCTTCTCCTCGACGACGAAGACCTGGCGCAGGCCGGGTGCGAAGCGACGGGTGATGTCGCGGTCGAACGGGAGTGGCACCCGCAGTTCGAGCAGCCGGACGCCCGCGGCGCGCAGTTCGTCGTCGGTACCGAGGCCGAGGCGACGTAGTGCCTCGCGCAGCTCGTGGAACGTGTGCCCGGTCGCGACGAAGCCGATCCAGGCGTCGTCGGTCGTGTCGCCATGGACCCGGTTCAGCGGGTTCGCCGCAAGGTAGCGGCGGGCACGTTCCATCCGCGTGGTGCGGATGTGGTACTCGATCTCCATGTTGTGCGGTGGGAGCAACGTCATGTC
>JBCBDK010000290.1:0-5728 GCA_038529675.1 Actinomycetota bacterium | reverse complement strand
CGGCTCGATGCCGAGCGCCGTCGCCGCGTGGAGCACCGCAGCGGCGATGTCGTCGGGAGCATCGGCTTCGAGGACGTCGTCCGGGGCCAGGCCCCACCGTTGCAGTCGTTCTCGACCCTCCTCACCGTCGGTCGAGATGCCGATGACTGTCGAGGGTGCGCATCGTGTCGGCGACGGCAACGACGTGATCGTGGTGTCGTCGACGACGAGGACGTCGAAGGGATCCGAACGCAACACGTCCGGGTCGCGCACCGTCGTGGCGACGACCCGCGCGTCGTGCTCGGTGGCGTGCGCGATGAATGCGGTGCGCCATCGAGCGGTCGATGCCGTGACCGCGACGCGGACGGGGCGGCGCTTCTGACGGTTCGCTGCGGGGAGCGCGCTCATCCGTCGACGCTCCCGTCGCCTGCCGACCCCTCCGAGCCCTCGGTGACCGTGTCCGTGGCGGTCTCGGTGGTCTCGTCCGTGTCGCTGTCGGCTGCTTCACCGGTGCCGGTGCTGGCCTCGTCGTCGGCCGCGGTGCCGGTGTCGGCTGCGGTGCCCGTGTCGGTCTCGGCGTCGGTCGAGGTGGCGGGTCGGTCGACCGGGTCGACCGGGTCGGATGGGGCCGCCTCGGGGGCGACAGGTGCGGTTCGGCCGACCGCATCGAGGCTCACGAGAACGCGCTCGTCCAGGTCGAGCGTCGCCACGTCCCCGGTCGACTCGACGAGCGTCAGCTCACCCGCCTCCTGCGCGGCACCGATCGCCAGGGCCTGGGTTCCGTTCACCTCCAGCACGAGCCGCACGCCGCGGCCTCCCGACAACAGGCCACCGTCCTCGTCGCCGATCGCCAGCACCGGTACACCGACCGCCAACCAGGTCGAGGTCGACGTCGAGGCTTGTGAGACCACGCCGATGATCCCGACCCGGTCGCCGATCTCCAGTCGTGTCGGGGTGATGTCGACGACGATCTCCATCTCGACGAGCCCGGCGTCGGGTGCCGTCGACGACACCGCCGATGCGAGGATCGGGTCCCCGGCCTCGATGCGTTGGGCGGCGTAGAACGGCAGGTCGCCGGACACGTCGGCGGTTCGCCCGGCGACGGCATCATCGGCACCGACCTCGACGAGGTCGTAGCGGGAGGCGTCGAGCAATGCTCCGGCGGGCACGTCGTCGCGCGCCACCACGATCGTCGTCGTGTCGCCGGATCCACGCAGGATCAGGAACGACAACACACAGCCGACGGCGCCGGCTCCCAGCGCGAGGACGTGGCCGGCGCTGAGGCGGGTGCGGAACGATCGACGCGGCGCGCCGCTGGGCCTGTCTCGCTCGTCGGCGCGCGGCGAGAAGCGAACGTTGGTGCGGTCGGCGACACGCCGTGCGTCGAGGTCGTTGACGCGTCCGTCGAGGTCGGGCGGTTCGGTCGTGATGGTCATGGCGGTTCCTCCTGGCGTCATCAAGCCAGAATCGACCCGACGCAGACGCGTCGACTTCGACCGATCGACGCGTCTGCATGCCCGTCCGTCGGCGACGCGCCCTAACGTTCGGGCGTGGCCGATCCGTCGGAGAACCGCCGCCGCACGCAGCGCGAGCAGACGCGTGCTCGACTGCTCGACGCGTTCGACGCGGAGTTCCGCGAACACGGCTTCGCCAACGCCAACATCGAGCGCGTCGTCTCGTCCCTCGGGCTCACGAGAGGTGCCTTCTACGGCCACTTCGACTCGCTCACCGACGTCGCGATCGAGCTGCTCGATCGTGCCCGTGCGACCGAGGCGCCCGAGCTGTCGGCGTTCGCCGACGTCGGGCTCGACCCCGCCGGTCTCGCCGCGTTGTTCACTCGACGGGTCGAGGAGCGGCGTCGGGCAGGAGTGCAGCCGGTCGCCAGTCGGTTCATCGCCGAGCTGCTGATGGCGTCTCGCCACGACGAGACGCTCCGAGATCGCATCATCGAGCTGTACGACGAGCGCGCACGGTCGTTCGTCGAGGTGATCGAGTTGCTCACCGCGGATCCGAGCGTCGAATTGGTCGAGCCCGCGCGACGAATCGCGCATGTGATCATGGCGCTTGAGGTCGGCTTCGCGCTCGCGTCGCACCTGGATGTCCCCGACGCGCCGATCTTCGTCGACGAGGTGCTCCCGGGCCTCATCCTCCGGGGTGCGATCCGATCGACGTGACCGCACGGGCGCAGTCACGCCATCGATCGAGCCGTCGCTGCGCCGGGTGCGTCGCCCTCGGTCCGGTCTCGACAGTGCTCGGCCGGTCCGGGCTGATCGTGCATCGCGCAGCGAAACAGACACACGGTGGACAATGTCGGCCACGATGTGACAGGCCGTCAGCGGCACCGTACGTTCATATACGTAACGTATCTGACATCTAGATGCCATCGGACGGCGCGAGCACGGCATCGACGAACCGCTCGACGAAGGAGGCGGCAGTGTCGCTCGCACTCGCACTCGCACGTCCACAACCCACCATGGCCGCTCCGGCCAGGGACGGGGCCGGTCCGGCCGGAGAGGGAGCCGGCCCGGTCGCAGGTCCACTCGACGCCGCTGCCGACGTGATCGCCAACGACGGCCGCGCGATCGTCATCGCAGGGGCGGCGGGCGCCGGCCGTTCCACCGCACTGCGAACGATCGCGGACCGTGCGCTCGAGCTCGGCCGGTTCGTCGTCGGCGTCAGTCCCGACGGCTCGTTCGCTGTCGTCCGCCGACCCGATGGGCGGCCGCCGCGCGTCCTGTCCATCGACGCGGACGAGGTGCGGATCGCAGCGACCAGACTCCTCGCGTGGAGCGACCCGCTCGGCCCCCTCCTCGTGCTCGACGATCTCCACGACCTCCCGGAGTCGACGGCCGCGGCCATTCGCAGCATCCTGCAGGCAGCCGGCCACCGCGTGTCCGTGGCGGTCGCCCTGCGAGACCACATCGGGTGCCTCGGTGAGGTCGGCAGGCTGCTCGACGACATCGCGACGATGCTGCGGCCGCAGCAGCACCGGGTCACCGACTGGACCACTGCGGAGGTGGTCGAGTGGTCGAGAGAGCACCTGCCGGCGCCGCTGCTCCCCAGTGCCGCCGCCGCCGTCACCGACTGGGCGGCAGGTCGCGCCGGCTGGGTCGCGTTCATCCTCGGGGCGATCGCCGATCGTCTCCTCGTCGTCGACGGTGACCACCTGACGATCGATGGGGACCTCGACGCCGTCGCCGAGATCATCGCTGCCCCGACCAGCAGCAGGATCGGTCACGTCGGTGACGTCCGCTGGAGGATCGCGAGTCTCGTCGCCGTCGCCGGTCCGCTGGACCGCTCGGACGTCGAGGCCATGATCGGGCCGTCGGCATCACGTTCGGAGATCGCCGCTGCAGTCTCCGGACTGCTGGCCGACGCGATCCTGATCCACGACGCCGGACACCTCGCGCTCGTCAACCCCGCGGTGAAGAACGTGCTCCGACGGCTCACGGGAACGGTCGACGGCGCCGAGCTCGCGCGGCTCGTGATCGACAGGTTCAGCGACGACGCGGCGACCTCCGACCGGCTCCGAGTGGCGGCACGGCTCCTCGTCGAGGAACCGGTGTGGTGCGATCGCCTGATCGAAAGCGCACGATCGGTCGGCGATCGACTCGGCGCGCTTGAGTGCGACCTCGCGAGCCGGATCGCCGACCGCCTCCGCCGTGCCGGTCATGCGACCGCAGCCTTCGCCATCGACGCGCTCGCTCGGCCCGATCCCGACGACGTGCATCGCATCGACGCCGGGGCGGACATGGATCTCAGTCCGGACTGGATCGCTCGGTGGGCTCGAGGGTTGCGGACGCTCCACGAGGCGCTGCACCCCGATCTCGTCGATCGCATCGAATCGCTCGCGGACCGACACGATCACCGCGGGTTGCATCACGAGGTGTCGCGTCTCGCTGCGCTGTCGTCCGAGCATGAACGAGCGATGACTGCGGCCCGAAAGGCCGACGGCGCTCGCCGGTGCGACATCGACAGCGAGCTCGTCTGCCGTGTCGACCGAGCGGTGTGGGTCGGCGACGAGCCGACGATGCGTGATCTCCCGATGCTCGCCGAGGCCGCGGTCGACACGAGGGTCCTCGTGCTCGCCGAACTCGCCCACCGTCACCTCGCGTCGGGCCACGTCGCGGAGGCCAACGCCGTGCTCGGCCATCTCGCTCGCCTCCGCCCGGATCGGACGTGGGCGATGCGCGGTGACGCGCTCAGCAGGCTCGCCGCTGTGATGTCCGGCCTCGGCCCGCCACCAGCGGAGCAGCGCTCGCGCCCGTCGTCGCGGGGAGCTGCGCACGTCGAAGCGGTGACTCACACGATGCTCGAACGGCGTCGGCGCGAGCAGGTGTGTGGCTCACCGCTCGCGATGGCGTCGAGCGCCGCGCCGGACGTGCACGGGCTGTGCGACCTCTCGCATCTGCTCGACGTGACCGACCGCGAGGCGACGATCGACGACGTCGAACGGATGCTGGGCGACGGATGGCTCGACGCGGCGGCGCACGGGTTGGTGGACCTCGTCGAACGCGGTGTGGTCGATGCCGGTGCACTCGAGCGCGAGACGTTGCGGCGGTTCGAGGGGACGTGGCTGGAGCCGTTGCTCGACGACCTCGTCGGTGACCCGGCGGTCTCCGAGGATGCGTATTGGAAGCTCCATCCGTTCGATCGGGAGATCGCACTGCTCGTCGCGTCCGGGAGCACGAATGCCGAGGTGGCCATCGCATTGTGCATCAGCCTCAACACGGTCTCCAACCGCCTGAAGCGGGTGTACCGGGCCATGGGAGTGCACAGTCGGACCGAGCTGAGCCGGCGGCTCCCCAGCCGGGCGTTCGCTGGCTGACGACGTCGCACGACCTGGTTGACACCGGGGTCGCTTCGCGAGAAGATGGAGCCCGGCTGAGAGCGCTTCCATCTCGCTCCGTCCGCCGGTGGCCCCGTCGCGCCGGGCTCTCACTCCCAGTCTCTTGATGACGGGAACGGAGATGGAAGCGCTTCCAGCCCTGAGGGGAACGCACCGCCATGCCGGTGCCGCGACGAGGGGAAGCAACATGACCACACGACGACGAGCGACTCGCTCGCTCGCTCTCGGCCTGGGCGCCGCACTGGCGTTCGCGCTCACACCGGCGGTCGCGACGGCGAACGAGATCGTCAACGGTGACTTCGAGACCGGCGATCTCGCCGGCTGGAACATCTACGGCGGCACCGCGGCCGTCATCGATGGCGCGGCCTGCCTCGACGTCCCGGCGGGCATCGGTCCGTACGGTGCGGCGTTCCAGCAGCGCATCACCCTGCAGCCCGACACCGAGTACTCCCTCACGTTCGAGGCGGCGGTGCCGTCGGGCACACCGGCCGCCGTCACTGCGGTGGTCCAGCTGCCCCGTGACCCGTACACGGGCTACCTACCGCCGCAGGACATCACGTCCGAGTTGTCGCCGACGCCGACCGGATTCGAGTGGAGCTTCCAGACGCCGGCCGAGTTGCCTCCTGCCGACGTCTCACTCCCCGACGGGCCCAATGCCTCGGTCGAGATCCAGCACACGGCGGAAAACGCCGAGGGCTACCGACTCTGCCTCGACGACGTCGTGCTCGAGGGCGGCACCGATCTCGTCGTCAACGGTGGCTTCGATGACGGTCTGGTCGGCTGGGGGATCGCCTATCCCGAGGCGATCGTGAACGACGCGGGTGAAGGATGCATCGTGGTCCCGGCGGGCACCGGCGCCTACGGGGCGGGTCTCGGCCAGCTCGTCACGCTCGAACCGGA
>JBCBDK010000289.1:0-5737 GCA_038529675.1 Actinomycetota bacterium | reverse complement strand
ACGTTCGTCCGGCGGGGGCGTCGGCGCGTCGAGGGCGCCGAGCACTCGGTCGACGAACGTCGTCGGCTGCTGCATGCCGTCGCCGACCTCATGTCGGCCGAACGACCCATGACGCTCGCACTGATGGCTGATCCGGCGCTCGGCGCGGGCAAGACACACCGGCAAGGCGACCCCGAGGTGAGCGAGGCGATCGACTTCTGCCGCTACTACGGGTCGGTCGGCCTGGACTCGCTCGTCCCGCCCCCAGATGTCGCCGACCTCGTCGAGGTCGAAGCTGCCGGCACGGTTGCCGTCGTCGCGCCCTGGAACTTCCCGTACGCGATTCCGACCGGCGGCGTCGCGGCGGCGATCGCGGCAGGAAATCGCGTGGTGCTCAAGCCCGCACCGGAGGCGATCCACATCGGCGCATGGATCGTTGATCAATTCCATCGGGCCGGTGTGCCCGACTCACTGCTCCGCCTGGCCGTGTGCGACGACGGCGACGTCGGCCGTCACCTCGTCACGCATCCCGGCATCGACGCCGTCGTCCTGACCGGCTCGTCCGAGACGGCGCAACGATTCCTCGAGTGGCGCCCCGACCTCCGGCTGTTCGCCGAGACCAGCGGCAAGAACGCGCTCGTGATCACGGCCGCCGCCGACCTCGACCTCGCGATCGCGGACCTCGTCGCCTCCGCGTTCGGCCACGCAGGCCAGAAGTGCTCGGCTGCGAGCCTGGCGATCGTCGAGGCCAGCGTGTACGACGACCCGACGTTCGGGCGACGCCTCGCCGATGCGGTCCGATCGGTCCGGGTCGGCCCTGCCGACGACCCGGCGACGATCATGGGTCCGCTGATCGCGCCACCGAACGATCGGCTGCGTCGTGCGCTCACCCGACTGGACCCCGGTGAGCGATGGCTCGTCCAACCACGCCAGCTCGACGAGCGGACCTGGACGCCCGGCGTCCGAGTGGGCGTGCAACCCGGCTCGTGGTTCCATCGCACGGAGTGCTTCGGACCCATGCTCGGCGTCCTCCGGGCGGACGATCTCGACCACGCCATCGCGCTCCAGAACTCGACCGACTACGGACTGACCGGCGGCCTCCACTCGCTCGACGACGCCGAGATCGACCACTGGCTCGCGCGGGTGCAGGTCGGGAACGCCTACGTCAACCGGGGGATCACGGGCGCCATCGTGCGCCGCCAACCGTTCGGTGGATGGAAGCGGTCGGCCATCGGCGGTGGAGCGAAGGCGGGCGGTCCGGGCCACGTCGTTCAGTTCTCGCGCTGGCGTCCGATCGGACACGACCTCGATCGGGCGCGGAGCGACTTCGTCCGGGCGTGGACGGAGGAGATCGCCGCTGACCACGATCCGTCCGGGCTCGCAGCGGAGTCGAACGTCCTGCGGCATCTGCCGCTCGAGCGGGTCCTCGTTCGTCACGACGGCTCCGACCCGGACTCGCTCGAGCTGCTCCGACTCGCCGCCGAGGTCTCCGGTGTCGAGCTCGTCGAATCCGACGCTCGGTCGACGACGGATGCCTCGTTCGTCGCGACCATCTCCTCGAGGGTCGGGCGAGTCCGGCTGCTGGGCGAACTCGACGACGACGCCCGCCGGGCGCTCCACCGACGCAACATTCCGATCGACATCGGGCCCCCGGTCGCCGTCGGCACGGTCGAACTCCGTCGCTGGGTCCGCGAGCAGTCGATCTCGCTGACGCGTCACCGACACGGCCGGCTCCCCGACGACTCCCAGTCCCCCGCCCCCTGATCCTCCGAGTTGGATTCCTGCTCGGGGACGGAATCCAACTCCGACCGCCGCTGGAACGCGAAGAACCCGGCGCCGCGGGAGCGGGCACCGGGTTCTCCTGGCGTCGGGGTGAGAGGATTTGAACCTCCGGCCTCCACGTCCCGAACGTGGCGCGCTAGCCAAACTGCGCTACACCCCGTAGCGGCACACGATGTTATCCGGCGCTGGCCGGTTCTTCCTCCGACGATTCGCCGGCGGCGTCGCCCACGAGGCCCGCCTCACCGATCATCGACTCCGCGGGCGCCGCACCGGCGGGCAACCCTTCGGTGTAGACCCCGCCGCCGATGATCGCCTTCGCGGCCCGCTTCAGCCGGAGTGCGTCGAGCGGCTTCACCAGCCACCCCTCGGCGCCGCAACGTCGGGCGAGGTGGATGTCGGCGGGGCGATCGAGGAGCATCAGGACCGGTACGTGCGGCAGCGCACCCGACGACTCGTCGAGCCGCAGCGACATGGTGACCGCCATGCCGCCCATCGAGCCGGCCTGCAGGTCGAACACGGCGAGATCGGGCGTGTGCGCCTCGACCTGGTCGGTGACGACCCGACCGTCGCGGCACACCGTGAAGGTGTCGCCCGGCCCGCCGAGCGCATTGGTGACCTCGTCGACGATCCAGTCGGCGTCGGTGGCAAGCAAGACGTGCACGGCGCCCGACGCTATCCGCTGGCTGCCGCGGTGGGGAGTGCGTCGGGTGGGAAGAGGTACTCGCCGACGCGGGTCAAGCCGTCGAGGTCGTGGACGTCGGCGTCGAGCAGCGGCAGCAGTGCGACCGGATCGGGTTCGACGAGTTCGACGAGCGGTGCGAGCGCGGCCACCTCGGCCGCGCGGATCCGGTTGAGCTGGCGGGCATTGCGGCGCAGCGCGTCGAGCGTGGCGTCATCGGAGGGTTCGATCCCGACCGGCACGAACTCGGGCTGCACCCGGTTCACGATCGCCGCCGCCACACCGACGCCTTGCTCGTCGAGCTGCCGGGCGAACCACACTGCCTCGCCGATCGTGTCGCTCATCGGCGAGGCGACGACGACGAACGAGGTCCGCTCGGCGCGAAGCAACGCGACCACCTCGTCGGCTCGGTCGCGGAAACCCGACTCCATCCCTGCGAACGACTGGAAGAACGCGAGTGAGTCCGACAGAACGTCGGACCCGACCACCCGACCGATCGCCTTGAGCACCGGTTGTGCTGCGGTCCCGACGATCTTCAGCCCGCCGCGCGTCGGCAGCATCGCCAGCTTGAAGACCTTGTGGTCGAGGAAGCGGGCGAGCACACCTGGCGCTTCGAGGAAGTCGAGCGCGTTGCGGCTCGGCGGTGTGTCGACGATCACCAGGTCGAAGCGGTCGTCGTGGTGGAGCGCATGGAGCATCTCGGCGGCCATGTACTCCTGCGTGCCGCTCATGGCACCGGCGATGTTGCGGTAGAAGCGGTTGCCGAGGATGCGTTCCATCTGCTCGTCGTCGGTCGCGTGGGTACGGACGAGCCCGTCGAACGTCGCGGCGGTGTCGAGCATCATGGCCCAGAGTTCGCCCGATCCGACGTCGAGACCGTGGAGGTCGATGCGCTGGGGCTCGGAGCCGAGTCCGTCAGGCAGTCCGAGGGCGTCGGCGAGGCGACGGGCAGGGTCGATCGTGACCACCACGGCGCGCCGGCCGCGCCGAGCGGCATCGAGGCCGATCACCGCAGCGGTCGTGGTCTTGCCGACGCCGCCGGAGCCGCAGCAGATCACGACGTCCGACGTGTCGATCACGTCGAGCACCGAGCGGACAGGATCAGCCATCGATCGACTCCCTCGATGCCGACTCCGTCGGCGTGTCACCTGTCGATGTCGCTTGCTGAGACGCCGCACGCGACGACTCGGCTACGAGCTCGCCGGCGAGCGTCGCGATGTCGTCGGCGGTCAGACCCGCAACCGGGATCCGCGGCAACGTGAGCAGCCCGAGCGGCAGCGTCGCGCCGAGCCGCTCGATCGCGTCGGCCTCCATCGCCCGGCGCCTCGTCCGGAATCGGAGCGCTGCGCGCAGCGCGGACGCCTCGTCCGCCGGCAGCGCCTCGAGCGCCGACTCGGCGGCGTCGCGGTCCGGCAGTTCCGGTGAACCTGCGGCCGCGAGCCTCTGCTCCGGGGTGCCGGGCGTGTCCAGCCCGTTCACGACGACGGGTCCGAGCCGGATGCCGACCTCGTCCTCGAGTGCGTACGCCGTCTCGATCGTCTCGTTGACCGGGGTGGTCTCGGGCAGTGTCACGAGCAGTGCCGAGCAGCGCTCGGGGTCACCCAGCAACTCGAGCACGTCGTCGGCCTGCACCTTGACCGGGCCGCCGCGGGCGGCGTCGCCGAGCGCCGATGCCGACGTGAGGAAGGTGACCGCGTGGCCGGCGGCCGGGCCGTCGACGAGGATCAGGTCGTAGGCGCCGGAGCGTTCGATCTGCTTGATCTTGCCGAGCACGACCACGTCATCGATGCCGGGCGCCGCCGTTCCCACCACGTCGATCACACCCGTTCGGCTGAGTCGCTTCGCCACCCGACCGAACCCGTGCTCGTCCAGGTACTCGGCGAGCGCATCCGGTGCGGAGAGGTGCAGCACCTCGACCGGCCGCTCGGCTCCGCTCTCCGCACCGACGAGCCGATCCAGTGTCGGCTTCCCGTCGAGTTCGACGACGAGGACGTGACGGCCGACCTGCGTGGCGGCTCGCGCCAGGACCGCCGTTACCGTGGTCTTCCCAACACCCCCCTTACCGGCGACGATCACGACGCCGGTGGCGGTCGACGACCGCAGCGGACTCTCGTTCTCCGGAGGCACCTTTGCGCAGACTAGCGATCAGCCTGCTCACCATCCTGGCCGGCCTGATGCTCTTCGGCGCGCCCGCCGGCGCACAGTCCGACGACACGACCGGCGACGACGCTGCGAGCGGCGGCACCGAGCTGGCTCCGCCGGTCGATGTGCTGCAGGTATCGGGGCTGTTCGACCCGATCCTGATCGACGAGATCCGGAGCGCGATCAGCCGCGCCGACGACACCGGCGCGCAGGCGCTGGTCCTCCAGATCAACTCGAATGGCACCGTGGTGTCCGACGACGAGATCGAACGCCTCCTCGACGACGTCGCCGACGCACCGATCCCGATCGGGATCTGGGTCGGGCCGAACGGCGCCCGCTTCTACGGCCCGGCGGCCCAACTCCTCGCCGTCGCGGACGTGACGGGCATGGCGCCGGGGGCACGGGTCGGCTACACCGGCACCCCCCTGTCGCCCAGCACCGCCGAGATCGACTTCACCGGTGCCGCACAGGACGCCCTGCGCAACGGTTCACTGGGTCTGAGCGAGGCCCGCGCACTGCAGGTGTTCACCGAGATCAGCGACGAGGGCGTCCCGACGATCACGAGCATGGTCGGCATCCTCGACGACCGCGTCGTCACGATCGGGGGCGGCGACACCGCCGCCGAGGTCACGCTCGAGACCACCGAGTTCGTCGTCCTCGACAACGGCCAGGGTCGCAACGACACCACTGCGGTCGTGCGTTTCTCCAAGCTCGGCCTGCTCGACCAACTCTTCCACACGGTCGCCAGCCCGCCCGTCGCCTACCTGCTGTTGCTGACCGGCCTTGCGCTCCTCGTGTTCGAGTTCTACACCGCAGGCGTCGGCGTGGGTGGCGTGGTCGGAGCGATCTGCCTGATCCTGGCCTGTACCGGGCTGGCGGTACTGCCGACGCGCACGTGGGCGGTCGTGGCGATCGTGGCCGCGATGCTCGCGTTCGCCGTCGACGTGCAGGTCGGCATCCCACGGTTCTGGACCGGCGTCGGCCTCGCGCTCACCACGGTGGCGTCGTGGTTCCTGTTCGAGAACCTGCCAGGGACCACACTCCGCCCGTCGTGGATCACGTTGATCGCCGGTGTCGGCGGGATCGCGCTGACGTTCATCGTCGGCATGCCGAACATGGTCCGCACACGCTTCGCGACACCGACGATCGGGCGCG
>JBCBDK010000288.1:0-5739 GCA_038529675.1 Actinomycetota bacterium | reverse complement strand
AGTCGTTCCAGAGCCAGTCGCGGAAGAACGTCCCGTCGGGCGAGCTGACATACACCTCGTACTCGTGCCCGCCTGTGTCGATGGCGTACGCCTTGTCGGCCGACACCTCGAACTCGTAGACGTCGTAGCGATGGCCGGCGAACTCGATGTCCACCGGCGTGCCGATGAGGGCGGCGGTCGGATCGTCGGTGTGCGCCTGGCCCGAGACCATCCGGATGACGTCGGCATCGTACGGGCCGACGAATCGCGACATCATGTCGAACAGCGTCGGGAGCACGACGACGCGGTGGCCACCGTCCTCCTCGAGGGTTTGGAACCAGAGTGTGTCGTCGACGTCGGCGCCGGCCGGGAACAGCTCGGAGAAGCACCCGTCGAACTCGAAGTCGGACGTGAAACCGTCGTCGAAGGTCGACGCCGACCGGAACGTCAGACAGCCGTCCTCGAGTTCGACCGTCGTCGAGGACTCACCGTCGGTGATGTCCGCCACGAGGCGGTCGACACGCACCTTGCCGTCGTCGAGCTCGGTGAGTTCGAGGTCGTAGTCGAGGTCCAGCCCGGAGTCCTGTTCGACGACGAGGTCGAAGGCGCCGGTCTGATCGATCGCGTCGCTGAAGACGTGGAAGAAGCGACCCTCGCCGCCGCCGAGCATCCCGGCGACGTCGTCGGAGCCGGAGACGCCGAGCGTGGCGGCGTAGTACTGCTCGACCGCGGCCGAGGGGGTGTCGGCGGCGCCAGGACGCTCGACGCCGACCTGGTCGAACTCGCCGGCGGGCAGGCCGTCGGCGGTGACCCACCAGTGTCCGGCGGTGAGGAACGGGCTGATGTACCAGCGTCCGTCGACCTGGACGGTGATCAGCTCGAGGCTGTTGCCGGGTGTCGGGAAGGCGTCTTCCAGATCGCCGGGGTCGAAGGAGCCCTCGAGGCGTTCGTTCGGCAACATGCCGGGAGCGAGCTCGTCGAGCAGCGATGCGTCGAGCGAGTCGAAACCGATCGAGCCCTCGCCGGCGAGCGTGAACGACACGACCGCGGCCTGCCCGCCGTGGCGTTCGGCGGACACGTCACCAGCGGTGAGCGAGTACTCGACGTCGAGATCGGACATGAGGTCGGTGCTCGTCTCGAGGTCGCCGCCGAGCTCATCGCCCAGCTCCTCGAGGTACGGGATCAACTCGTCGACGAACGCATCGGCACCGGACAGCTCATCGGGTGCCATCAAGTCCACCGCAGCCAGTGGGTCGCGCTGGTTGATCGCCTCCACCATCTCGGTGAGTGCGTCCTCCGGCGTCGATGCACCGCCCGACGAACCGGCACCGCCACTGACGAACGCGACGCCGATCGTTCCAGCGGCGACGACACCGACGACACCGGCCGCGACCGCGAGCCGCCGGCGACGCGGGTTGCGAGGCGCGACGTGGACACCGTCGACGGCGGCATCGGTGGTCTCGCCGGGTCGGAATTCGAGGCAAGAGCTCCCGGGCGCGGAGCCGTCGGGAGCGGCCCAGCCGTGACCGGGAACCCAGGTGGTGCCGGGGGCGGCCGAGGGCGGACCGGGCCGAGGTGCATCTGTCGGCGAGACGGTCGGCACGGCGGTGTGGGGGGCGGGAGCGGCCTGAGACGCAGGTGGGGCGGCCGACGGCTGACCGGATGGCGACATCGGCGCGTGGCCCGCCAGCGGAGCGGGTGCCGCGGTCGGCACGACGGGTGCGTCGACGCTGCCGGGCGCCCACGGCGACCCTTCGTCGGCGGGCGGGAGCAACCGGGGCGACGGCTCGACCGATTCACCCGGGGCGGGCGGCGACCACGACGATCCGGTCGCGGCGACTGGCTCGCAGCTCGGGCATCGGTCCAGGCCGTGAGGCAGCGGTGTGTGGCAGCGAGGGCAGTCTGAGGACATCGGGTGAGTCTCGATTCATCTGGCCGTCTCGTTGACAGACGGCTCCCCAGGTCATCGGCATCGGACCGATGCGACTCAAGGGCCGATCCATCGTCAATCGGCTGTCATCTCCAGCCTGGCACGTCGCCGGCTGCGGTGCGCCGCATTCGGCGACGTCGATCGAGTTGGACCACGCTCACCGCAGCACTCACCACACCGGCGATGAGCACGACCCACGGTGCGCTCGACCATCGATCGAGTGGGAACCCGCCAGTCGCCGGCCCGACGAGCATCGACGCAATCAACACCGCCGACCCCACGAGCCGGCCGGCAGCCGACGCCACCCCGGAGAACCCGCTCGTCGCCAACAGCAGTCCACCGGCGGCGACCAGCAGATACAGGCCGCCGGCCAGGGTGGTGCCCCAGTCGGGGACGAGTGCGTTCCGACGGAGCGCGTCGGCGAGCTCCAAGCCGTCGAAGGTCGAGCCCGGGCCCGAGTCGACCCAACGCAACCGAGCGGTCGCAAGCACGCCGAGCCCGGCGACGGCGACGGCGACGAACTCGACGGGATGCGCATGCGGCCGGTCGAGCCGGCGATGGTCGCCGCGGGGTGAAGCAGGCATCGATGGATAGCTTGGCGCACGTGATCCGGACCGTCCTCGCTTCCCTCGTCGCTGCCGCCGCGTTCACCGGCTGTGCCACGTTCACCGATGCCGACGCGATCGCCCGGGTCGACGACGCCGAGCTCTCCCAAGACTTGCTCGACGACCTCACGACGATCTTCGGACCGGATGCGCAGTCACCCGTCGGGACGGGAACGAGCGCCGACGCTGCCCGGAATCTGATCACGCAGTGGCTCCAGGTGAGCATCGTCGACGGGCATCTCGACGAGATCGGCGTCGACATCAGCGACGAGGCACGCGCCGAGGCGCTCGCAACGATCGACGGGGACCCGTCGCTCGACCAGGTCAGCGAGGGCGCCCGCGCGTACCTCCTCGACGCACAAGCAGCGATCGTCACGTTCAACCAGCTGCCCGATCCGCAGGCCAGCTTCGAGTCGGCGCTCGCCGACGCCGACATCCACGTCGACGCCCGCTACGGGTTCTTCGACCCGCAGTTCGGGCTCCTGCCGCTCGGCCTCGGCCTCGAGCCGGGCTTCTGAGGGCCGGCCACGAGCAACATCGATCACGCGATTCGAGCAGAGACGATGAGCACGTCGCCTGACGGTGAGCTCGCACGGATCGTGGTCGTCGGGCTCGGCCCGGGCGGCGACGAGCACGTCACGGTCGAGACCATCCGAGCGATCGAGCGGATCGAGCGGCGGCACCTTCGCACCGCCGTCCACCCGTCCGCGCACCTGGTCCTCGAGGCCCCGGGTGGAGCGGTCACACACGACGATCTGTACGAGTCGGCGGACCGGTTCGACGACGTCTATCAGGCGATCACCGAACGGCTGGTCGCCGACGCCAACGCCCACGGTGAGGTCCTCTACGCCGTGCCCGGCTCGCCGCTCGTGCTCGAGCGGACCGTTCGGTACCTCCGTGGCGCGGACGACGCCGGCGACATCGACCTCGAGATCCTCCCCGCGATGTCGTTTCTCGACGTGGCGTGGGCGCGACTCGGGATCGACCCGGTCGAGCGCCGGGTCCGACTGGTCGACGCCCATGAGTTCGCAGTCGCCGCCGCCGACGAGACCGGTCCGCTCCTCATCGCACACACCCATGCGAACTGGGTCCTCTCCGACGTCAAGCTCGCTGCCGAGTCGGCGAGCGGAGACGAGCACGTCATGATCCTCCAGGCGCTCGGCACGCCGGAGGAGCGGATCGTGGAGACCACGTGGGCCGACATTGACCGCACCGTCGAGGCCGACCACCTCACGTCGATCTACGTCCCGCACCTCGCAAGCCCGGTCGGCGTCGAGTACGTCCGCTTCCACGAGCTCGCACGAACACTGCGCGAGCAGTGCCCGTGGGACATCGAACAGACCCACGAGTCACTCGTCCCGTACCTCCTCGAGGAGACCTACGAGGTCGTCGACGCACTCCAGGCGCTCGACCCCGACGACGCGTCGACCGACGACGACCTGGTCGAAGAGCTCGGCGACCTGCTGTACCAGATCGAGTTCCACGCCACGATCGCCGAGCAGGAGGGTCGGTTCACGATCGCCGATGTCGCCCGCGGTATCCATGACAAGCTCGTTCGCCGCCATCCTCACGTCTTCCCGCCCGAGGGCGGCGAACTGGTCGACGCCGACGACACCGAGACGGTGCTGTCCAACTGGGACGCCATCAAGCAGCAGGAGAAGCAACGCAGCTCGATGTTCGACGGCATCCCCCGCTCGATGCCTGCGCTCTCCTACGCGGCCAAGGTGGGTCGGAAGGCGTCCAAGGTGGGCTTCGACTGGCCCGACGTGACCGGCGCGTTCCCGAAGATCGCCGAGGAAGCGGACGAGCTCGCGGAGGCTGCCGGTCTCGTCGGTCGCGAGTCGGGCGAGGCGACTCCGGGCTCACCGGGCCCCGACGCCGGCGACGCGGCGTCGCCAGGCGCCGAGTCGCCCGACGAGCGAGCGGATCGGGTTCGGACGGAGCTCGGTGATCTGCTGTTCGCCACGGTCAACGTGGCTCGGCATCTCGGCGTCGACCCCGAGTTGGCGCTCCGCCGTGCGACCGACAAGTTCCGTCGCCGGTTCGAGGGCGTGGAACGACTCGCTGCCGAGCGCTCGATCGACCTCGCAGCAGCAGACCTGCCGACGCTCGACGGCCTCTGGGACGAGGTCAAGCGGTCGGCGGGCTGACGTCCCCGGGGGCGCCGGCGGTCGGCGTGCCGAACGTCTCGGCTCGCCGGGCGAACATCTCACCGACGTCGATCGGCGGCATCGAACGGCGCAGGAAGGTCTCCTTTGCTGCTCCGTCGAGCTCGAGCATCGCCCGCCGACCGGACATGACGGTCGCGAGGATCGGCGCCGACATCGCGATCCATGAGGAGACGACGACGACCGGACGGGAGCCCGGATCGTCACCGAAGCCGCCGACCACCGACAGCGAGAGCAGCACGAGCGACACGGCGACGGCGATCGCGACGATCGTCGGCGCCCAGAACCATCGCCGCACGGCACTCGGACTCGCACCGATCCACCGGGCGACACCAGCAAGCTGCGAGTACGGCCAGTAGAAGGCGAACACGCCACCCACGGCGAGTGTTGCGACGGTGACGAACACGATGACGTCGCGGTCGACACCACTCCCGGTCGACGCGCCGGCCCAGCTGTCGGACGACCAGATCACGGCAGCGGACATGGCGGCGTATGCGACCGGAACCAACCACCACAGCGCAGCGCGGGCGGCGCCCGGCGCGCGGCGATGGCGAGACGACGGTCGTGCCCGTCGAGCGTTCTCGGTGGCGATCGCGAACCATGTCGCCTGCGCGATCACCATGACGACTGCGGTGGTGACGAACGGGACGAGGCCGACGAGCGCCATCGGAAACACGGCTGCCTGGGCGACCGACGCGACGGGCCGGGCCCAGCTGACGTCGAGCAACCCGCGCGGGTCGACTTCCTCGGGCACCCATCCCTCGGGTGCGCCCGGGAATCGGTCGGCAAGGGGCAACCCGCCGAGCGCGGCGAGCTGCGGGTCGGGCTCCACGACGTCGGGGTCGAGCGCATCGGGGTCGGATCGATCGCGTGTGCCGGGGTCGAGTGCCGCGAGTTCGGCCGAGATCGCCCTCGCGATCCGCCGAAGACCCGGGGGGAGCGCGCCGGTGTCGCCGTCGCGAGCGGGGAGGCGGGGGATCGGCAGTTCGTCGCCGTCCGTGTCGGAGGACGAGGCGTCCGCTTCGTCTGCGTCGAGTGCGGCGCCAGTCGAGCCGTC
>JBCBDK010000287.1:0-5746 GCA_038529675.1 Actinomycetota bacterium | reverse complement strand
CAGCGGTGAGTGTCGACTCCCCGGCATCGGTGGATTCGCCAGAGTCCGCCGACTCGCCGGTGAGCGTCGACTCGCCCGTGAGTGTCGACTCGCCGTCCAGCGTCGATTCCTGATCGTCGCTCGGGCCACGATCGCCGTCACGGCACCGGATCCGTCCCGGTGTCGTGACGGCAGGGCCGCGTTCAGAAGGCGATGACGGCGGGAAGGTAGTCGGCGGGCTTCTCGTAGCCGAGCAGGTGGAAGACCGTCGCTGCGACGTTGGCCAGCCCCGGGGCGGCGGGCGGCGCCATGTGGTACTCACCGTCGTAGTTCGGGTCGTGGATGACGAATGGCACCGGCGACAGTGTGTGGCTCGTCTTCGGCTGCTGTTCGCCAGCGTCGTCGACGGTGAACATGATGTCGGCGTTGCCGTGGTCGGCGGTGAAGACGAGGATCCCGTCGAGCTCGTCGATCGTCTCGATCAGGCGTGCCATCGACTCGTCGATCACCTCCATCGCCTCGACCGTCGCGTGCAGGTTGCCGGTGTGACCGACCATGTCACCCGACGGGAAGTTGAGCCGCCCGAACCGGTACTCACCGGAACGGAGGAGGTCGATCACCTCGTCGGTGATCTCGCGGACCTTCATCTCCGGCTTCTGGTCGAACTCGATCCGGTCGGACGGGATCTCGACGTAGGTCTCCAGATCCTCGTCGATGTAGCCCGAGCGGTTGCCGTTCCAGAAGTAGGTGACGTGGCCGAACTTCTGCGTCTCGGACACCGCAAAGCTCTTGATGCCCTCGGCGCACAGGAACTCGCCCATCGTCCGATCGATCGCCGGGGGTGCGACGAGGTACTGCTTGGGGACGAGCGCGTCACCGTCGTACTGCAGCATCCCTGCGAAGTACACGGTCGGGGCGGCGCGACCGTCGGCGCCGGACCGGTCGAACACGTCGAAGTCGGGCTCCTCGAACGCCCGGCTGATCTCGATCGACCGGTCGCCGCGGAAGTTGAAGAGGACGACGCCGTCGCCGTCCTCGATCCGACCGACCGGCTCACCGTCGTCGTCGACGACGACGAATTCGCCGAGGTACTGGTCACCCTTGTCGGTCTCGCCGTACATCGTCTCGACGGCGTCGGTCGCGGAGGGAAACGCGCGACCCTCGCCGTGGGCGTGGCAGCGGTAGCCGCGCTCGACCATGTCCCAGTCGGCCTCGTACCGGTCCATCGTGATGTGCATACGGCCGCCGCCCGACGCGATGCGGAAGTTCCGGTCGTCGCCAGCGGTGTTGATCTCGGCGAGCACGGCCTCGGTCGCCTCGAGGTAGGTGAGCGCGGAGCGGGCCGGCACGTCGCGGCCGTCGTGGAGCACGTGCACGGCGCAGCTCGTCACCCCCTCGTCGGCGGCACGGCGGAGGAGCGCGTACAGATGATCGGTGTGGCTGTGCACGTTCCCGTCGGAGTGCAAGCCGAGCAGGTGCAGTGTGCCCGACCGGCCGTGCTCGATCGCCGCTGACCAGATGTCGGACTCGTAGATCGACCCGGACTCGATCGCGCCGTTGACGAGCTTCGCTCCCTGCGCGAACACGCGCCCTGCGCCCAGGGCGTTGTGGCCCACCTCCGAGTTGCCCATGTCGTCGTCGGACGGGAGGCCGACCGCCGGCCCGTGGGCGGCGAGCTCGGTGTACAACTCGCTCGCGAACAGGTCGTCGAGCACCGGCGTCTCGGCCTCGGTGACGGCGTTCGACGCGCCCGGTGGCTGCACACCGACCCCGTCGGCCACGACCACCAGGACCGGCCCGGGCCGACCGGAGAACGACGGATGCTTCTCGAGCGACAGCGCCATGCCCGCCAGGCTACGAACGGTCCGGGCAGCTCCGACGATCTCGGTGGCGCTACGTGCCGTGCTGCGCTGCCGGCGTCCGCCAGATCGGCGAGCTCGCTCGTCGGAGTGCTCAGCTCCTCGGCTCGGTCAGCCGGAACACACCCCCTTCGTCTCACCATCGCGCCCGGTGTGAGAGTCGTACTCGCCGCCGTTGTCGGCACACCGGCGAGAGAGGCTGTCGCACGCCGTCGACCCCAAGCAGGTGATCGTGTACGTCGGGACCCGAGGGTCGTCAGGCGGCGCGAGGTCACCGACGATCGTCGGAGGCGTCGGCGGAGTCGGTGTCGGGTCGGCGAAGTCGGCGGCCGAGACGCCCGAGCCGAGGCCGAGTGCGGGGCCGACGAGTGCTGTTGCGACGATGAAGCGCTTGAACATGGTGATCCTTTCGACGGCGGGGCTGATCCCCGTTCGCGGTCCAGAGACGTGAGCCCGCTCCTGCTTGCACTTCCTGGGGGCGCGTGCTCGACGCACTGGGGCTCGACGCCGGTGTCCCACGCAACGACGGGCACCGGGCTGTCGCTGCACCCGTCGCGCGGACTCGCCGCCGCGAAAAGCGCGAGGTGTCGCGACGTCGGTGCTCTGGACCGCCATGACGACAACGAATCGCCTGCGAACCACCGCTGCCACCCACCTCGCGACGCTGGCCGTCGCTGCGCTCGGTCTCGTCGCGTGCGGATCAGGCCTCGAGTCCGCCGACTCCGTCCCGGAGAGCGCTGCCGCTCGCGTCACCCCGACCGAGCCGCCGGCGACGGCGCCCGCGCTCGACGTCGGCGTGTCAGGTGTCGACGCCGCGGGCGGCACCGAGCCGTCACCGCCGCCCCTGCCGCCCTCACCGATCATCGTGGACCCCGTGCCCATCGGCGAGGCCGAGCCATCGGAGCCGGTCGTGGCACCGATCGTCTCGAACCCCTCCGAATCGGGGCCACCGCCACCCTCAACGCCGTCACCCTCGACGCCTGAGCCGATCACCATGGATCTCGTGCCGCTCGGCGACGTGGAGCCGTCGGCGCCGGCCGACCCGCCAATCGCCACGAGCGGGTTCGAACGCGTCCCCTCGCCGCAGCCGCCGCCGGCGACACTCCCGGCTGCTGCGTCGACGTTCGACGTCGTCACGCTCGACGACGACCACGACCCCGTCGGTGGTGGCGACGGCGGTCTCGTGCTCACCGCAGCCACGGGATGCGCCCACCACTGCATCGCCGATGCCACGATCCACTCCGTCGGCCCGACGACGAGCGGCTACGAGCTTCGGGTCGAGCTCGACAGCGCGGCGACCGTGCGTGCGTACGTGTCGGGCGCGCCGATCGAGACGAACGCCGACGGTCGGCACGTACCGCCCTCGAGTGAACCGACCGCCATCGGCACGGCCGGATTCCGATGGAGCACCGTCTTCGACCTCGAGCCCTCGACCACGTACCACCTCCTCGTCACCGCGACTGACGAGCAGGGCACGTCGTCGGTCGCCGGTTCGTTCACGACGGCCGAACTGCTCGGCCCTGACGCCCTCACCGTGCCGGTGCCGTGTGCGGACGGCTGCCTCACGTGGGTCGACCACACGACCGATACCGATGGGACCGGGCTCTCGTTCTCCGTCGAGGTCGACGTCGACGCGTCGCTCGAACTCGCGTGGTCGACCGAACAGTTCATCCAGACCGACGATGGCCCGATGCTCGAGGACCCGCGGGTGCACACGGTCGACGCAATCGCGGGCTCGACCACGACGATGACGATCTCGGGCCTCACGCCGAACACCGCACACTTCGTCCAGGTCACCGCCACCGACGCTGGCGGTGGCACGGACCGGATGGTGGCCGCGATCGCCACACCGTCGCCGACGATCCTGGTCGGGATCGATCGGATCGTGGTGCGTGGTGACGGCGACGACGGTCGGCACGACCGCGGCGAGATCGGCTTCCTCTGGGGATCGGTCGGTGACGAGGAGCAGACACGAGGTTGGGGGAGCCGAGGTGAGGCGACCATCCCGTCGAACTCGACGATCCGCACGTCACACTCGACCAACACGTTCGTGTCGGCCGATGCAGCCGGCGACTATCCGGCAATCGTCGTGTACGCAGGAGAACGCGACGGCAGCAACGTCGGAACGTGCTTCGTCGGCGCCGATGGTGACTGGCGGCCGAACGGCACCGTGCAGTGGTGCGGCGACGAGCGGATCACGTGGAGCAACACGTGGACGCCTCGCATGACCCTCGCCGAGATCCAGTCGCTGCCCGCCTGTACTGCGTTCGAGGTGGAACACGTCGAGGCCGACCGCTGCATCCGTGTCCAGACCGCGCCGAACAGCTCCGATCAAGTCAGCCTCGACGTCGTCATCTGGTTCGGACTGTGAGCCGGCTGTCGGCGACTGCCACGATGGCAGGATGCTGACCGACACACTCGACATCGACGCCGCCGCCTTCCAGGCGGGCACGGGCTGGGAGATCAAACCAGAAGGAGCGTGCAAGGGCGAGGTGTGTGTGCCGCTCGGCGGCGGCGACTTCGACGCTCGAGTGGCAGCCGAACGACTCGGCATGTCGGTCGTCTCCGACGGCGCGCGCGGCCTCCATGCGATCGGACCCGAGTCGCTCGGCGGGCGGGCGCTCACCACGGCGGAGGCACCCGATGTCGTGCTCCAGGATCTCGACGGCAAGGACGTCCACCTGTCGCAGTTCCGCGGCGAGAAGGTGGTGCTGGTCGCTTGGGCGCCGTATTGAGGCTGCCGCTACGACCTGCCCGGGTGGCAGGCACTCCACGCTGAACTCCGTGACGCCGGCACGCCGGTCACGATCATCACGGTCGGCATCGAGATGGATGGCGCCGAGGCGGTCCGGGAGTTCATCGAGGCCGCGTCGCCCGAGCATCCGTCACTCGTCGACACCGATCACGTCCTCGAGCGGACGTTCGGTGTCGTCAACATTCCGAACGTCGTCTGGATCGACGAGTCGGGCACGATCGTCCGGCCGGCGGAGCCCGGATGGGGTGGTCCGCAGGAGTATCCCGAGTGGCTGGCGTCGATCATGGAGGAGCGGTCGAAGCAGGCCGAGGCCGAGGGCAAGGACCCGATGGCCGCACTGCGGGCCGGTCAGGACCGCGACTCGTACGCCGACGCGATCCGCGACTGGGCGGCCAACGGTGCCGACTCACGGTTCGCGATGTCGCCGCACGAGGTGATCGCCGCATCGCAGCCACGAGATGGCGGTCAGTCCGAGGCGGCCGCTCGCTTCGAGCTCGGCGCCCACGCCTGGCGCGCCGGCGATCGTGACGCCGCCTTCGCCCATTGGCGCGAGACCCACCGCCTCGACCCGGGCAACTGGACCTACAAGCGTCAGGCGTGGTCGCTCGTCGGCAACGAGGCGGCGGGCGGCGGCGACTTCGGCCGCTTCATGCAGTTCGCAGGCCCCGATCAGGACTGGCCGTTCGACGGCGACTTCAACACCGACACCGGCAGGGTCAAGCCCGGCGAGTACTACCCGAAGACCCTCGAGGTCTGATGCCAGGTCCGACGTGTCAAACGGTGGCTGACGTCGGTTGACACGGTCGGGCCGGGGCCCTTGCTGGGTCTACGCTCGACACGTGGACGCTGCCATCCAGGACCTGTTCGACGCGGCGACGGATGCGGCGATGCGTTCGCACAGCCCGTACTCCGGCTTCCGTGTCGGCGCTGCGATCCGTACGACCGACGGCGACGTGTTCGCGTGCCCGAACGTCGAGAACGTCGCCTACCCGGAGTCCACGTGCGCCGAGGCGGGGGCGGTGTCGATGATGGTCGCATCGACCGGTGGCGACGTGCGGATCGCCGAGGTCGTCACCACTGCGCCCGCCGGAGACGACGGTTCGCCGGGCACGCCGTGCGGTGGCTGCCGGCAGAAGATCCGCGAGTTCTCGAC
>JBCBDK010000286.1:0-5766 GCA_038529675.1 Actinomycetota bacterium | reverse complement strand
AGGCCGACGTCGACCGGGACGCGTCGCTCGACGAGAATCGGGTGGTGCTGGTGCTCCGGTCCGTCCATCGGGCATGACCGGGCTGTCACGGATGAACAATCCTGGAACCGATGCGTCGTGACGCGACGACCCGGGGCGGCGTCGATACCGTCCCATCGATGACACGGCGGGTCCGATCGCGTACGGCTGGCCTGGTCAGCGCGCTGGTCGTGCTCTCGGCGTGTTCGACCGACACGACGCGATCGGGTGCTGCGGGCACCGACGCCGGCGAGGTCGCACAGCCCGTCGGCGACGTGATCACGGTGCCGACCACCACGCCTGACGCCATCGCGGCGGACGACGGAGTCGCCCCCGGATCGACCGCTGCGCCGACCACCGTCGCGCCCACGACCACCGTGCCCGAGCCGCAGTTCTTCAACGAGGAGTGCGTCGTCGTGATCGAGCCGGGCGACACGCTCACCGGGTTGATCGAACGCTTCGACGACGGCGAGACGATCAACCGGGTGTCGCTGCGAGCCGAGAACGAACTCAGCGACGAGACGCTCCGATCCGGCGACGTGCTCGACGTGTGCCCCGGCAACGGGCTCGACGACGCCACGGGCTCCGAGCGGCTCGACCCGAGCGAGGACCTCGTGGCCGCGGCCGTCCAGACGAACGTGGAGATGCAGCAGCGGAAGCTGAACCAGCTGTTCGCCGATCTCGGCACCCAGGAGTTGCTGGTCGACGGTGTCTCCGGGCCCGTCACCCGTCAGCGCCTCTGCGCCGCTCGACTCGCGCTCGGACTCGAGGTGAGCACGGCCGACATGGCGGCTGGCAGCGAGGAGGAACGTGCGTTGCTGGACGCCGAGGAGTTGCCGGCACCGCCGGAGGCGACCGTCGACCAGGACCGGTGGGTCCTCATCGACCAGACGTGTCAGTTCATGTTCGCCGGTGAGGTCGACGGCCTCGTGTTCGGATTCCCGACCTCCACGGGCGAAGCCGGCCACGAGACGCGGCTGCAGGACCGATCGCGGGCCTTCCGGTTCGACCCGGCGGTCGACAACGGCGGCTGGCACGACTCGACCGACTTCCCGGTGTCGATCGACAACCCGCTCAACGGCAACATGTACAAGCCGCTCTACTTCGACGGTGGGCAGGCGATCCACGGCGCGAACAACGTGCCGACGTCGCCACAGTCGAAGGGGTGTGCTCGGCTCAGCGTCGCGCACCAGGACCTCCTGGTCGACTGGCTCGGCCTCGCAGCCGACACGGCTCCGACCTGGAGCCGCCGGGCGATCGGGTTGACGGTCAGCGTCCAGGGTCACTACGTCGAGCCGTCGTCCTAGTCGGCGCCCGTTCCGGACCGGCGCCCGTTCCTCGTCGGCGCCCGTTCCGGACCAGCGCCGTCCGGGTGGCGCGTCACCGCCTGCGAGACTCACCCCATGAGCGAGCAGGACACCCGCGGTCGCGAACTCGTCGACCGCTACTACGAGTTGATGACGGCCAACGACGACGACGGAGTCGGCGCGCTGTACGCCGAGGACGCGATGGTCATCCGGTTCTCGGGATTCGTCGAGGGTCGTTCGGGCATCGTCGACTACCTGCGGGGCATGCGCGCCGAACACCGGCCGTTCGACCTCCACTCGATCGATCGTGTCCGAGCCGCCGACGACGTCGTGATGTGGGACGCCCTCGTCACGACCGACGTCGGCGTGCTGGCGACGACCGACGTCGCAGTGCTCGACGAGGACGGCCTCATCGAGCGACACATCCTGGGCAACCGCGGCTACTGGGGCCGCTGACCGGCTTCGCCCCTCCGCAGTCAGACGACGCTGTCGACCCGACGTTGCGGCGGCGATCCGGCGCGTGCGCGATGGTGACCGTGTGAGTGTGCTGCGAGGGAGTCTGCATCATGTCGAGATCTGGGTGACCGATCTCGACGCCGCGGTCGCCACGTGGGGCTGGCTGCTGACCGAACTCGGCTACGAGCACTATCAGGAGTGGGACGACGGACGGAGTTGGCGGCTCGGGCCCACGTATCTCGTGATCGAAGCCTCGCCCGATCGAAGCGGCGGTCGGCACGATCGACGCCGACCAGGCCTGAACCATCTCGCCTTCCACGCCGGGGACCGCATCCAGGTCGATCGCCTGACCGCCGCTGCGCAGTCGAACGGGTGGCGGCTGTTGTTCGCGGACCGCCATCCCCATGCCGGCGGCGAGGCGCACTACGCGGCCTACCTGGAGAACGGCGACGGCTTCGAGGTCGAACTCTGCGCAGCGGTCGACGCGTGATCGGTACACCGACGTGACGGTCGAGTACCGACGCGTGCGCCACCCGCGCGACCGTGAAGAACTCATCGACTTCCTCGTCGATGACGAGTGGCCGTTCCACGGCCGACGTCACGTCGAGTCCGCCGATGTGGACGCACTCAGCTTCTCGGGCGCCGACGTCGAGACGTTCTGGATCGTGGACGGCGAACAGACCGTCGGCCTGATCCGGCTGTTCGACCTCGACGACATCGGCCGAGGCGCGCCCCAGTTCGACCTCCGGATCGCACGCCGACATCGCGGGCGCGGCCACGGCACGCGTGCGACCGCGTGGATCGTCGAACACCTCTTCGACATGGGCCCGGAGGTGCATCGGATCGAGGCGACCACACGAGACGACAACACTGCGATGCAGCAGGCGCTGACGACCGCCGGGTTCACGCTCGAGGGCCGGCTCCGGGCCAGCTGGCCGTGCGACGACGGGACCTGGTTCGACACGATGGTGTTCGGCCTGCTCCGCACCGATCGGGCGACGTAGTCGGGTTACCGGCCGGACGCGTCGGTCGCGCGTCGATGGGACATCCGTCCCTGCCGCGCAGCGCGCGGCGTTCGTACGATCGAGGTGTGCTGAAGCGTTGCGTCGCTGCGCTCGCGCTGATCGTCGTGATCGTGTTGCTGCCGGTCGGTGCCGCAGGATCGCCGGGCGATCCCGATCCGGTCGACGGCCCCGTGCCCGTGCCGACGACGACCGAACCGGCCGCGCAGCCGGATGCGGAACCGGTCGTCCTGACGCTCTTCCATGGGGAGGGGTGCCCGCACTGCGCTGCCGAGCGCGACTTCCTCGACGAGTTGGCTGGGCGGTATCCGGACCTCGAGATCCGCCAGTACGAGGTGTGGCACGACGGTCAGCATCGCGACCTGTTCCGGCAGATGGCGGCCGACCGCGGATTCGAGGCCTCCGCGGTACCGACGACGTTCCTCGGCGACCGCTACTGGGTCGGCTACAGCGACGCAGCCGGCGACGAGATCGAGGCGGTCGTCGCCGCACTACTCGGCGGCGAGGCGGCGCCCGTTGCCGATGAGGAGACCGCGCTGGTCGATGTGCCGTTCGTCGGCGACGTCGATGTCGGCGACCGCTCGCTCGTGCTCGCAACCGTGCTGATCGGGTTCGTCGACGGCGTCAACCCGTGTTCGCTGTGGGTCCTCTCCATCCTGCTCGCACTCGTACTGCACTCCGGGTCGCGCCGACGCGTGTTCGCCGTCGGCTCGGTGTTCCTGTTCATCACCTCCGCGTTGTACGGCCTGTACATGGTCGGCGCGTACTCGGCACTCGACTACGCGGGAGAGGCTCGCTGGATCCGGGCCGCAGTGGCACTCGTCGCCGGCACGTTCGGCGTGCTCCACCTGAAGGAGTACGTCACGACCCGGGGGCCATCGCTGACGATCTCCGCGGCGCGCAAGCCGGGGCTCTATCAGCGCATGCGGGCACTCGCCGACACCGATCGCTCGCTTCCCGCCGTCCTCGGCGGGACGTCGCTGCTCGCCGTCGGCGTGTCGCTGCTCGAGACACCGTGCACCGCGGGGCTCCCGCTGCTCTGGACCGACCTGCTCGCCGCGCGTGATGTGCCCGCCGCGGGTGCGGTCGTGCTGTTCCTGATCTACCTCGGGGTGTTCCTGCTCGACGAACTCGTCATCTTCGGCGCCGCCGTCGTCACGCTGCGGGCGGCGAAGATGCAGGAGCACCACGGCCGCATCCTCCAGCTCGTGAGCGGCACGCTGATGCTGACGCTGGCGGTCACGATGGTCGCCGCGCCGCGGTTGCTGGAGTCGTTGACCGGAACGGTCGCCGTGTTCGGCGGCGCCGCGATCGCCGTGGCGGTCGTCGTCCTCGTCGAGCGCCACGGCTTCCCCCATCGGACCGCTCACCGACACTGACCGTCTTCCACGACCGTTCACCACCCCCCACCAACCACGCGAGGATCACAGCATGCGCAAGTACGTCATCATGGGAGTACAGGGAAGCGGCAAGGGCACGCAGGCAGGTCGGTTGGCCGACGCGTACGAGGTGGAACACATCAGCGTCGGCGACATCTTCCGGTGGAACGTGCAGCACCACACCAAGCTCGGCGCGCAGGTGAAGCGGATCATGGAACGCGGTGAGCTGGTCGGCGACGATCTGGTCGAGGAGGTCGTCCGGCGGCGGCTCGACGAGCACGACTGGAACTACGGGTTCGTCGTCGACGGCTTCCCACGCAACGCCGTGCAGGCGGCGTTCTTCCTCGAGAGCTACGACCTCGACGCCGTGATCTACCTCGACATGCCGGACGAGGAGGTCGAGCGACGCGTGCTCGCACGTCGGCTGTGTTCGAACTGCGGGCTGGACTACAACCTGATCGCGCACAGCCCGCAGGACGACGGCAGATGCGACGTGTGCGGCGGCGAGCTCGCCCGACGTGACGACGACAACCCTGAAGCGCTGGCGCGACGGCTCGCCGACTATCACGCGAAGACCGCCCCGGTCCTCGAACTGTTCGAACGCAAGGAGGTCATCGTCAGGATCGACGCGACCGGCTCGAAGGACAACGTGTTCGATGCGGTCGTGAAGGAACTGTCGCTGCCCTCGGCGTGACCGGTTGGGGCGAACGGCCGTGCGAGCTCGCCGCCCGGCGACGCCGGAACCGTCGTCGTCGCGGCCGAACCGGGCACCAACTCGCCGAACGTAGGATCGCTCGATGGCGCAGGACTCACCCGCGGCGTCGCTCGAGCCTGGACCGCTGGTCGTGCTCGGGTCGGAGTGGGGTCCGCAGGGCTGTCAGCTCCGGATCCGCCGACCGGGCAACACCTCCGAGCTGATCGAGGCGGTCGGCCTCGAGCTCAACTACCGAGCCGATCCCTCCGATCCCCGCCACTGCGTCGGCCACCACTCCTCCACGCGCAACGAGGGCCGCTACGTCGACTGCCACAACCGGCCCCAAGCCGGTGAGAAGACCTGCGTGTCCTGCGCAGTGGCTGACGCCGAATTCGCGTCCGACCTGCACCACGCCCACACCAGGCCGGCTGACGAGATCCACGAGTCCGTCCGCCACCATCTCCAGCAGACCAACATCCTGTACCTGGCGGCGTTTCGCGACGGCTCGATCAAGGTCGGAACCAGCACACGCACCCGGCGCCAGACCCGCCTGCTCGAGCAGGGGGCGTGGCGGGCCGTCGAGGTGGCCGAGGTCGGTGACGGGTTCGCCGTCCGCCGCCTGGAGGACGTGGTCACCAATCGGCTCGGCCTGCCCCAGGCCGTGGCCACCACCCGGAAGCTCAGGGGGATGGTCAATCCCAGGAGCGACGTCGAAGTCGAGGAAGTCCTGGCAGGCCGGACCGCTGAGGTCCACGCCCTCCTGGCTGGTCCGGACGGTCGAGCCGCAGCCGACGGGGCCATTCCGACGTCGATCGCCTGGTCGTCCCCGGAGGCCGACGACCCTCGCTGGGATCGACCGCACCCCTACCCGTTGGCCATCGAGACCGGCA
>JBCBDK010000285.1:0-5770 GCA_038529675.1 Actinomycetota bacterium | reverse complement strand
CTCGACGGTGATCGTCCCACCCTCGATGATGACGTAGTCCTTGCCCCTGATGCCATCATCGGCGGCCATCACCGAGATGTCGCCGGCGTAGAACACGAGGCCGTCCTTGCTGGTGATGCCGTCGTTGTACTCGGCGACCACGATGAGTTCGCCGTCGCCGGCGATCGTGAGGTCCGCCGACGAGTAGAGCGCAGCGTTCGGTTCGTCGATCCCGGCAGCGGGGAACGAGTAGGTCGCTCCGTCGGTGAGCGAGTTGGTCGAGCCGTCGGCCAGGAGCACGATCGCATCGTCGGCGTTCATGATCGCGAGGGCGGCGCCGTCGGCGTTCGTGATGTCGACACCGTCGAGAATGACGGTGACGTCGTCGTCTCCAGCATCGACGATCACCTCGCCGTCGGCGAGCGTGCCGCTGAGTGAGTACGTACCTCCCGCCCCGATGACGACGGTGGTGCCGTCGATCGCGACATCGTTCGAGTCGGCGGCGGCCGACGTGCCGTCGAGTGAGACCCCCACGACGTCGGACTCGTCGTACGCCAGGTCCTCGGTGTCGAAGTGAGAGCTCTGGTTCTCGATGTCGGTGCCGGCCGATGTGGACGTCGCAGCTGCCGCTGTGTCGGCGCCGCCCATGACGACCTCGGGGTCGGTATCCGACACCGGAACGACCTCGGTGTCGGCGCCAGTCGAATGCGTGGAGTCGGTCCCGCTGCATCCTCCGATCACCATCGCTGCCGCAGCCATCGTCGCGCCGAGGATCTGTCGTCGGTTCGTCGGTCTCATGTTCGTGGTCCTTTGCTCGTTGGTGGTCCTGACCTGCTTCTGAGGTGTACGCGCCGACCCTGTGAGTCCCTTGAGAGGCGAGGGGGAACTCGCTGCGAGCCCGGGAACCGCAGCACGTACGGTCGGCTGCGGGCCGCAGCGAGCACATGTCCGGCGGCATTGATGTGACGATTGACACGCCGAGTTGGCCGGGCGAGAATGTGAAGCATCATTCGCGTTCACGACTGGGGGGTCGACATGACACGCACCACTGCCCGAACCGGGCTCCGCACACGCATCCGGCGAACGGGGGCCGGGCTCGCCGGAGCGCTGGCCGTCGCCGCGATCGGTGTGACCGCGAACGGCGCCGGCGGTCCCGTGTCCGCCAGCTCGTTGCCGACGGCCGCCGTCGCGATGGGGGACAGCTTCATCTCGGGAGAGGGCGCCGGCGCCTACCAGCCCGTGGTCGACGTGAACGGCGTCGCGCAGGGCTTCCCCGGCTGGGCGGCCGACAACTCGAACGCGTACTTCTGCCACCGGTCGGCGAACGCCTCGATCGAGGTGGCGTCACTGCCCGGCGTCGACGAGCGCTTCAACCTCGCATGCTCAGGTGGCCAACCTCACGACATCGCGAGCGATTCGATCGCCCGTGAGAGCGGCCGCACCGTCGAGGCGCAGCTCGATCAGCTCGTCGCCGTGTCGCAGACCCACGACATCGACGTGGTGCTGATCGGCCTCGGGTCGAACAACTCGAGCTTCACCTTCGGCAGCGTCGCCGCCGACTGTGCCGGCCGATTCGTCGCCGACGGCTACATCGGCTGGTGGGAGTTCTGGGTGCCGATCATCAACTGGATCACCGGCTCGTCGAGCCCGCAGGATCCCTGCACCGCTGACGATCTCGCGTCTGCATCGGAGCTCGCAGACGCCGAGAACGAGACCGAGGCGGCGGTCCGCCAGATCATCCAGACGCTCGCACAGATCGATGCGGACGGCGAGCACACGATCGTGCTCCAGGACTACACGAATCCGCTCCCGTTCGACTACGACAACAAGTTCTACAAGGAGCGCCGTCGCACCGACACGCGAGACAAGTTCCGACACCTGGTTCGTGAGCGATACGCGGGCGGATGCCCGGCGCACCGAGCGAGCCTGGGGCCGGCACACCAGTTCAGCCAGGGTCTCGGCTTCCTCGTCGACGGGGTGTTCACCCAGATGTCGGCCGAGTTCCCGAACACCGATCTCGTGTACCTCAATGTGCAGCGAGCGTTCGACGGCGCTCGGTTGTGTGAACGCTCGAACAGCCCGTCGGGTGTGCTGGCGACGCCGGTCCGCCTCATGGACAAGTCGAACGGCGTGCCGACCGGGTTGCACCTGACCAACATCAACGGGACCGACAAGCTCGACATCGCCCGGATCCAGGGTGTGTGCACCGACTGGTTCCAGACCTGTCAGGAGTCGTGGCACCCGAACGCCGCCGGCCACGGCGTGCTGGGTCAGTGCCTGTCGGCGGCCGTGGCTCGGGCCGGCTTCGACGACCGGGTGAGCTGCGTGCGCAACGCCTCGACCGGGGCGGTCACGGCGAGCTGAGCCATCGGTGTTCGCGGTGGGCGTCGAGTGGACCCGTCCCCCTCGTCGCCCACCGCACGAGTCGGTGATCGAGACGCGCGCCGACCGGCTGGGCAGACTGGGGCGGCTGGGCAGACTGGGGTGGTGACCGTGCGTGCAGCCCCGATGCAGGCCAGGTCTCGTGCGACGTACGAGCGCATCCTGGCGGCGGCCAACGAGCTGTTCGCCGCTCGCGGTTCGGCGTCGGTCACGACGACGCAGATCGCCGATGCGGCCGGCGTGTCGGTCGGCGCGCTCTATCGCTTCTTCCCAGACAAGCGATCGGTCGGCGAAGCGCTCGCAGACCGGTACCTCGCCGACGCGGTCGATCGATTCGGGCCGTCGATCGACTCGATCACCACCCTCGACCGAGTGCCCGCCGGGATCGGGGAGATCATCGCGACCGCCGGTGAGCTCGCACTGGCGCACCCCGGCTACTACCGACTCACCGACGAAGTGCGGCCCGACGACGTCGAGTCGGTCGGACACTCCGTGCGCACAGCGATGATCGACACGTTCGACGATCTGATCGTTCGACTCGGGTCCGTCCAGCCAAACGCCGTGCGGCGCGCCGCGGTCACGATGGTCATCGAGACCGTGCGTCACACGCTCGCGACGGCACCCGTCGACGAGCCGATGCGATCGATCGTGCTCGGCGAGTTGGCCGACATGGTCACCACCTACGCCCGTCGCCGTCTCGCTCCTCCGTGACCGAGGGTGGCCCGCCTGAACCGTTCCCGCTCGACCGTTCGACAGTGTCGGCGTGACGAAACGAGTGATCCCCCCACTGTGCATCGGACTGGTGGCGGCCCTGGCCGTCGGTCCGGCATGCTCCTCAGACGACGACGCGGTCGATCCGGGGCTGCCTGCGGTCACCTCGTCGGTGCCGAGCACCGACCCGCCAACCGCCGACCACGACACGTCGCCCGACGACGAGCCCGGGCTCGGTTCGATCCTCACCCCTGGCCCCACCACGCATCTCGGGGCGACATGGTTCAGTCCGCCGCCGACCGCCGCACAGGACCGGATCCTGGAGCTGTGGGAGGAGGTCGAGGCGGCGTCGAGCGTGGGGCGAGTCCTCATCGACTGGACCGATGTCGAACCGGCGGCCGGTGATCGTCATTTCGACGAGCTCGACGAGTCGCTCGGGGAGATCGTGGCGTCAGGACGGTCGCCAATGGTGACGCTCGCCGCCGTCGACGTCTCGGGGACGGAGTTCCCCGAGTGGCTCGGCGAGTTCGAGCCGGACGCTGCCGCTGCGGCCTACGCGTCGATGATCGAGGACCTGCTCCCGGTCCTTCGTCGACACGAGGTGTGGCTGCTCGCAATCGCCAACGAGCCGCCGCTGGCTGACGGCGAGGATCTTGCTCGACCGGACTTCGCCACCTTCGTCGAGGGTGTCACGCGGCGACTCGACGACATCGCTCCCGACCTCCCGGTGACGTTCACGTTCGCCGGCGGCGACCCGTTCATCGACGATCCGGCGATCCAGCGGATGATCGACGCGGTCGACGCGTTCAGCGTCAACCACTACTGCCTCGAGCAGGACCTGCGGACCGCACCCTCGACCGCAACGACGGCCCGGATCGATGAGGTGGTCAAACGGGCCGGCGACCTCCCCGTCGTGTTCCAGGAGTTCGGCTGCCCGGCCAGTGAGTCGATGGGGTCGTCCGACGAGTTCCAGCGAGACTGGTTCGAGACCGCGTTCGCACACATCGGGTCGCTGGAGCGTGTACGCGCAGCGTTCGTGTTTGAGTTCCTCGACTGGTCGCCCGACACGTTCGACTTGGACTACGGCGACAGTGTCGATGAACTGGAGTCGCTGCTCGGACCGGACTTCGTCGAACGATTCCGGAGCTGGTTGCTCACCTCCGGACTCGTGCGCATCGATGGCACACCCCGTCCGGCGTTCGAGCTCTTCATCGATGTCGCCTCTGCGTGAGTGCGTGACGACGTCAGAACCGCGGCGGGCGGCGTTCGGTGAACGCAGCGATGCCCTCGGCGTACTCGTCGGTGCCCATCGCCTCGTCGAGGAGCCGGTTCGCGTCGAGGACCGCTGCGGCCGGGTCGTGGTGGAGCAGGTCGGCCGCGAGCTGACGCTTGGTCATCGTCACGGCGTTCGGCCCGGTCGTCGCAGCGAGCTTCGCCGCCCACGACTGCGCTGCGGCGACCGCAGCCTCGCCGTCCGCGCACACGTCGTTCCACAGACCCCACTCGGCGGTCTCCGCGCCGGTCACGACACGACCCGAGAGCAGCAGGTCATTCGAGCGGGCGACGCCGACGAGGCGGGGGAGGATCCAGCTCATCCCGTACTCGGCCGGCAGACCGAGCTTGGGCGCAGCGGTCGTGATCTTGGCGTCGGCGGCGACGAATCGCAGATCGCAGAACAGCGCCATCGCGAGGCCGACGCCGGCGCATGCACCGTTGACCGCAGCGACGATCGGCAAGCGATAGCCGAGCTGCCAGGCCATGTCGGCGTCGAGGCGGTCGCCGCCGCCCGGGGTCGCCGGCGTTGCGGGGAGCCCGGAGTCGTAGCCACCCCGATCGACGTGGTCGGCGAGTGCCTTCGAGTCCCCTCCGACGCAGAACGCAGGCGGCGTACCGGTGACGACGACCGCACGGAGATCCGGTCGGTGTTCGAGGCGCGCCATGAGGTCGCGGAACTCGGAGTGCATCGTGCCGGTCCATGCATTGTGACGATGCGGGCGGTGCAGCCAGATCGTCGCGACCCGGTCGGTGATCTCCCAGCGGAGTGTCGACGACTCGCCGGTGGGCCGCACCTCGTCGTTCATCGAGTCGAGCTGCTCGGTGCCCATGTCAGCCCCAGATCGCCTTCAGGACCGGCTCGGCGAGTTCGGGCCGGCACACGATGAAGTCGGGAAGCCACGGATCCCGCTCGTTGTAGACGAGTGCCGAACCGTCGAGCCGCGACGCATGGAGGCCCGACGCCAGGGCAACCGCCGCGGGTGCGGCCGAGTCCCACTGGAACATGCCGCCGTCGTGGACGTAGGCGTCGGCGTCGCCCATGAGCACGGCCATCGCCTTGGCGCCTGCCGAACCCAGTCGGATCGCATCGGCGTCGAGCCCCTCGGCCACGAGCACCGTCGAGTACGGCGCGCGACTCCGCGAGGTGACCAACCGTGGCCGCTCGCGTTCGACGGGCGGGAGCGGTGTCGCGGGGTCGGTCGAGAACACAGCGTTGATCGCCGGCAGGCTCACGGCGCCTGCGAGGAATCGGTCCTGGCCCCAGAGTGCGATGTGGACCGCCCAGTCCGATCGGCCGTGCTCACCGAACTCGCGCGTGCCGTCGAGCGGGTCGATGATCCACACGCGGTCGCCGCCGTGTCGGCGCGGGTCGTCGGCGGCCTCCTCGGACAGCACGGCGTCGTCGGGGAGCAGCCGGGCGAGC
>JBCBDK010000284.1:0-5771 GCA_038529675.1 Actinomycetota bacterium | reverse complement strand
TCACCTCGCTCGTTTGCGATGCCGACCTGGACCTCGACCTCGACCAGGACCCAGACCTCGACCTCGACCAGGGCCCGGAGTCCGGCGACGACAACAGCGCCGCCGCCAACCCCAGCAGGGCCACCAGCACCACCAGGGCCGGCACGAGGTCAGCTGCGAGCACGGCCGGCACCACGACAGCAGGCCGGGCGACCGGCAGGCTGCGGGTGACGGCGACGGTCGGCGGGCATGAGCCGCCGGCCGAGGGATGGACGGTTCGGCTCCGACTCGAGACGATGCGCGGGCGACGCGTCGGGCGTGACGAGCGACGCCCGGTTCCGCACGCGTTCAGCCAGCCGTACGTCTTCACCAGTCACGACGCCGTGTTCGAGATGACGGTCCCGAACGTCGAGCCCTGGTCGGCCGAGTCGCCGACCCGGTATCGCGTGCTCGTCGAGCTCATCGACCCCGACGGCGAGGTGACCGAGGCCCACCGCCAACTCGTGGGCTTCCGCCGAGTCGAAGTACGCGGTCGCGACCTCCTCGTGAACGGCCGACGCGTCTGGATCTTCGGGGTCAACCGGCACGACCACCATCCCGACCGGGGCAAGGCGGTCACCGTCGCCGACATGCGCGCCGACCTCGAGCTGATGGCGCGTCACAACATCAACGCCGTCCGCACGTCGCACTATCCGAACGACCCGCGCTTCTACGACTTGTGCGACGAACTCGGCTTCTACGTGATCGACGAGGCGAACGTCGAGAGCCACGCCTACAACACGTCGCTGTGCCTCGACGACCGATACCGGCCCGCCTGGATCGAGCGGGTCACGAGGATGGTGACGCGCGATCGGAACCACCCGTCGATCATCATGTGGTCGCTCGGGAACGAGGCCGGCTACGGACCTCACCACGACGCCGCGGCCTCGTGGATCCGCCACGTCGATCCGAGTCGGCCACTGCACTACGAAGGTGCGGTGTTCCATGCCGGGTGGGTCGACGGCGGGCTGGCGTCGTCCGACGTCGTGTGCCCGATGTACCCGCCGATCGCCGACATCCAGGCCTACGGCGAACGTGGCATCGACGTACGATTCGCCGGCACGCCCGACGCCCGCCCGGAAAAAAGCGAGCAAACCGCACGCGAGCTCCGAGCGCACGAGTCCGGCCGGGCCGGGCGGCCGCTGATCATGTGCGAATACAGCCATGCGATGGGCAACTCGAACGGCGGCCTCGCCGACTACTGGGACGTGATCACGTCGACGCCGGGCCTCCAGGGCGGCTTCCTGTGGGAGTGGAAGGACCACGGCATCACCGCCAAGCTGCCGAACGGCAAGCAGGGCTTCGCGTACGGCGGCCAGTTCGGCGAGTCGATCCACGACGGCAACTTCGTCGCCGACGGGCTCGTCGCCGCCGACCTCACGCCGCACCCGGCGATGCAGGAGGTGGCGTGGGTGCACCGCCCCGTCACGGTGACACTCGCCGGTCGCGGCGCCCGTTCGAAGCTGCGAATCGAACACCGTCGGTTCTTCGTCGACACGTCGGACCTCGTTGCGTCGTGGGAGCTGATCGTCGCCGGGGACGTGGTCGGCGAGGGGGTGCTGGAGATCGACCCGATCGAGCCCGGCGCCGTCGTCTCGGTTGCGCTCCCCGTCGCGATCCGCGACGAGCCCGACGCCCACCTCACCGTTCGATGGCGCCAGCGCCGAGCAACGTGGTTCGCGCCGAAAGGTCATCTCGTCGCCTGGGATCAGGTCGAGCTCCGAGCGCCCGCAGCGGCGTCGAAGTCGGGTGGGAAGCGGCGCCGCTCGGCCGGCGCCGACAGCACGGTCCGCGACGACACTGCGGGTCCGACGCCGCTCGACCGGGTGCGGCCCGACGTGCAGTTGTTCCGAGCGCCGGTCGACAACGACGGCTTCAAGCTCATGCCAGAGCTCTCCCGACGGATCCGCGTCGGTGGCACATCGCTCGTCGCCTGGGAGGACGCCGGCCTCCACGAACGCCCCGGGGCCGACTTCGTCGAGCACGAACACCAGGTCGTGGTTCGCGACGGGCGACACGACGACGAGGTCGTCAGCGACGGCACTCACTCGACGTCGCACGTCGAGCATCGCCATTCGATCGTCGTCGGCGATGAACTCGCCGCGCACGACCTCGCCCGGGTCGGCGTGCGCTTCGAGTTGCCGGCGAGGTTCGACCAGCTGCGCTGGTACGGACGCGGCCCGCTGGAGAACTATCCGGACCGCAACCGGGGCGCGGTGCTCGGTGTGTGGGAGGCACCGGTCGATGTGTCGCCGTACCTCGTGCCGCAGGAGTTCGGGTTGCGCACCGACTGTCGCTGGTTCGAGTTCATCGATCCCGCCGCCGGCGAGGTGGTCCGCCTCGACGTGCTCGAGCCGACCGCGTTGCACGTGTCCGCCACCCGGCACACGACCGAACAGCTCTACGCCGCCGAACACGACACCGACCTCCGTCGTCACTCCCGGCTGGTCGTCCACGTCGACATCGCACACCGTGGGCTCGGCACCGCCAGTTGCGGTCCGGACATCCTCGAACGCGACCGGATCGCTGCGGGAACGTACCGCTTCGGCTATCGGCTGTCGGTGAGTCGCCGCTGAGGGCTGCCCTCGCACACCGGCGGTGTCGGTACCGCCGGCGGGTGCCGAAATCCCGAGCCTCGCGCAGCGAGTCTTCGCTACGTTGCGCCGATGCAGCGAACTCGTCAGATGGCGGTCATCACCCTGCTGTTCGTCGTCGCGTCAACCGCGTGCGGCAGCAGCGACGACGGCTCGGCCGCAGACGGCAACCAGACCGCCTCCAACAGCGCCGGCGACACGGAACCCGCCGACCCGATACCGACCGCAGCCGATGCGGGCACGTTGACGTTCCGAGGCGAGCAGATGCAGCTCACCTCAACGTTCTGTCTTCCGGCCGAGGAGGGACGGCTCGACATCACGGCGATCGACGACTCCGGTTTCCGCGTCCAGGTCAGCGGCGACGTCGCTGACCCGAGTCTGCAGATCGTCACGCCCGATCCGGTTCAGTGGTTCGACGGCGATCCGTTTCAGCAGAACAGGCCGACGGTCACCATCGACGGCCGGACCTTCTCAGCGTCGGGTGGTACGTGGTTCAACAACGTTGACGACGAACTCGTCGAGGCCTCGTTCACGCTGCGGTGCGACGACCCGATCGGGTGATGACGGCGTCGCAGCACGGCGCGGTGCCGGGCGAGCGCCGGCTCAGTCGATGGTGACGCCGGAGGTGGTGACCAGGTGGCTGACGTCGCCCTCGTCGCCGGTGCTCGGTGTGCCCTGCGGCTCGAACATCAAGATTCGCGTGCCGGGCACGGCCTGGGGGAAGTGCTCGACGCCACGAGGCACCGTGTAGGTGTCGCCAGGGCCCAGCACGACGGGCTCGGCATCGCGCAGGTTGATCGTGAACTCGCCGGCGAGGCAGAGAAAGAACTCGTCGGTGTCGGCGTGGGAGTGCCACGTGTGGTCGCCGTCGACGTGGGCGATGCGGACGTCGTAATCGTTGACCGTCGTGACGATGCGCGGCTCCCACGTCGCATCGAACGAGTCGAAGGCATCATCGAGATTCCGCTTGCCGCTCATGTCGCGAGGATAGGTACGCCGTCACGGGTGTCGCTGGCACGCCGGACGTCGAAACCGGATGGTCGAGGAAGCGGGCGTGGGAGCAGACTGCGTCGATGACACGCACGAACATCTCGTCCGGTGGCCCCTACGAGGCGCCGTACGGCTACAGCCGCGCCGTCCGCATCGGCGATCAGGTCCACGTCGCCGGCACGTGCGCGCAGCCCCCGAACGTCGACGGCTGCGACGCCGGCACCCAGGCTCGCGACGCGCTCCGGATCATCGTCGAGGCGTTGGAGGAGGCCGGTGCATCGGCGGCCGACGTCGTCCGGACACGCATCTTCGTCGTCGATCTCGCGGACGCACCCGCCGTGCTCGAGGCACACGGCGAGGTCTTCGGCGACGTCCGGCCGGCGGCCACCCTGCTCCAGGTGTCGGGCCTGATCGACCCTGCGCTCACGGTGGAGATCGAAGCGACCGCGATCGTCACGTAGCTGAGTATCAGGGAGCCGAGCGCAACGGCGATCAGCACGCAGACGAGCATCAGCGAGCCGATCACAACGACCGTCGTCACGGCGCTCACCGCGGCGCCGGTCGTCGCGTCGCTCACCGTCACGGCGCCGGAACCCGACGACCACCGACGCACGGACGTGGCTGCCCGACCGGGTCACGACGGGGAGACACGAGCGCCGGCCACACGCGCCATGACCGCTCGAATGACGTCAAGCGGCGACATGCCAGCGGCAACGGCGGCGTCGACCGCGCCGGTCAGCTCCTCGGTCGCGACGCGCAGCGCAACGCCGTGATCGGCGTGAGCGGTCGGTTCTGCGACGACCGTGCCGCGCCGGCCCCTGCTCACGATGGCGCCCAGCTGCTCGAGTTCCCGGTACGCGCGGGCGACGGTATTCGGCGCGATCCCGAGGTCGCCGGCGAGCTGGCGGATGGGCGCGAGCCGATCGCCGGGGGCGAGTTCGCCGGCGCTGATCATCCGGAGCAGCTGCGAGGAGAGCTGTTCGAAGGGCGGGCGTTTGTCGTTCGCGTCGAGGGTCAGCAGGCTCATCGCGCCATCCGTTCCTGGCGCTCGGGAACGGACGGCAGGCGGACGCGTCCGCCCGTTCGCGGGAGTGCGTTGACGGTGGTGAGAAAACCCATCGTCGTGCTCAGGCCGAGGTAGAGCGCCGCGAGCGTGACGAACCAGGACGTTCCGCTGCTCTTGTCGACGCCGAACCACGGCTCGAACAGCGCCGCACCGAGCACCGACACGACCATCCAGGCCGAGCCGAACAGGCTCATCAGCGTGACCGCTCGACTCACCCGAACGACGACGAGTCCGCTCGCCGAGCCGGCTCGTTCCGGAGCCGTGACCACGGCTCGTGCGAGGGCGACACACACGAGGACGACGGCGACGATGCCGACGGCGGTTGCGACGATCATCACCCACCCGAGCCCCAGCCGCTCACGCTCGACAGCCGCCAGCGCGACCCCACCGAGCCCGAGCACGACGGCGATGCCGACCGGGAGGACCACCCAGGCCGAGAGCACGTCGGAGACCGAACGACGACGAGCGACGGCGACAGCCGCCGAGTACCCGGAGGACGCCGAGTCCGCCGTCGCCGCCATCGACCCCGATCGCGGCCCTGGCGACCCTGCTGGGGATGTTCCCGACGACTCCGGCGACGACGAGTCCGGCGACGACGACTGCGGCGACCCGAACCGCGACGTCAACGGTGACGTCAAGGGTGGCATCGACGGTGACGTCGACGGTGACGCAGCGCTCGATCCGCGAAGGCCGTCGATCAGCTCGACCACGATCGAGCCGATGCCATACCCGATCGCCGCACCGAACAGACACCGACCACCCGACACGCCAACCTCGGTCGTCGCAGACCACACGAACGCTGCGGCGACGCCGACCGCACCACCCGCGAATCGAGCCCGCCGCAGGCGTGCGATCCGCTGGCGCAGTCCAGCCGCGACCTCTGCATCGAGGGGCGCCTGATACATCTGCGCCAACGCTGCGACATGCCGATCCGTCGGCCGACGGACGGCCCCGACGGCCCACACCGCGATCGCCGGCGCCACGACCAGGAGCGAGGCGATCTCAGCACGCATCGCATCTTTGTATCAAATGTAATGATACAAAGCAATCAGAAGCGCGGACCCGACCATGGACACGGCCCATGGCCGCGCATGCGATCAGCC
>JBCBDK010000283.1:0-5784 GCA_038529675.1 Actinomycetota bacterium | reverse complement strand
GGTCGATCGAGCAGGCGCAGGCGTCGGGCGCGGCGTCGGCGAAGCTGCTGCTGCCGTACCGGCCGGACCGCGCCGAGCATGCCGCAGCCCAGGAGCAGGTTGCTCGCCGGATCACTCAGGGTTGCCGGTCGGTCGGATTCCCGATCGCCCTGGAGCCGCTGTTCTACGACCTCGCGCCGAGCGATGACCGAGCTGCGATCGTGGTCGAGACCGCCCGAAGGTTCGCGGCGATCGGGCCCGACCTGCTCAAGCTGCCGTATCCGGGCACGGCGGACGCGTGTGCCGAGGTGACGTCGATCGCAGCGACCGCCGGTCGCTCCGGCGTCGGATCGACACCGATCCCGTGGGCGATGCTGTCCGGCGGCGGCACGTTCGACGACTTCGCGGACCGGTTCGCCATCGCATCGGCGGCGGGCTGCTCGGGCTTCATGGTCGGCCGTGCGCTCTGGGGCGAGTGCGTCGCCGCACGACCGGAGGAGCGCCCGACGCTGATGCGAGAACAGGTGCGGCCACGCTTCGAACAGCTGGTCGCGATCACCGTCAACACCTGAGGGTGTGGGCGTCGTGTCGAGCCGCCCGATGCTGATCCGTCAGCGGACGGGGAGCCGATCGGCGAGGTCAGCCCACGATGAACGTGCGTCCAACGCCGACCGGATGTGGTCGATGTCGGCCGGTGGATGGAGGCCGTCGGTGGGCTGGTGTACGTCGAGGTCGAGCGGGGCGTAGTAGCCCTCGGCCGCTGCGGCCACCGATCGGTCGATCGCAGCTCGGTCGGCGCCGGCGTCGACACGTTCGAGCCACACCGGGTACAGCCGCTCGACCATCGTGCGACGGTCGACGTGCTCGAGCGTTCGCCCCATCGCGGTGCCGATCTGCAGGAGGTTGGCGATGCGACGCACGTCGGCGGTCCGGTTCTTCCCGGCCCCGTGGAACAGCGCCGGATTGAAAAACACCGCGTCGCCGGTCCGCAGGGGTACCTGGACGTGGTGCTCGGCGAAGTAGTCCTTGAAGTCGTCGAGCCACCAGGCGACGTAGCCGAGTTCGTACTTCTGGGAGTGCGGGAGATACATCGTCGGCCCCGACTCGACCGGCATGTCGCAGTGGGCGATCGCCCCCTGCAGCGTCATCAGCGGCGACAGGCGATGGACGTGGGCCGGGAACCGTTCCGCCTCGTCGACGGTCATGAAACCGAGGTGGTAGTCGCGATGCGGTTGCTGCGCCTCGCCGCCCGGGTTGACGACGTTGACCTGGGACGTGATCTGGTAGCCGGGTCCGAGCCAGGCCTCCGACACGAGCGCGAGCACGTCGTTGGCGTAGTAGTCGCAGAACACGTCGGGGGACCGCTCGGCGAGCTTCTGGAGTGCGCTCCAGATCCGGTCGTTCGCGCCCGCCTTGGCGAAGTGGTCGCCGGCGCTGGTCCCGGCCGCTCGCTGGTCGTCGATGATCGCGAAGAACTCGGTGTTCGCCGCATCGACGACGACCGGATCGACGGCCCCTTCGAACACGACGATCCCGGGCCCGTCGAGCAGTACCTCTGCGAGCTCTCCGAGCAACGCCCGCACGACGTGTTCGTCGTGGAGCACGCGACGCAGCGCCGGTGTGTCGTACACGACTGCGCCGTGATCGATCCGGTCTGCGAACTCGAAGCGAGCGATGGACGTCGCTTCGACTCCTGCGTCGATCAGCGCGACGAACTCGTCGATCGAACAGTCGCGCGAGTCCAACCGTCGCACCGTCATGCACCAACCGTACTCAACCGAGCGAAACACCCCGCCTGCGGGCGGCCTCCCAGGTGCCGGTTGCGTTCGCGGCGGGCCTGCGTGGCCCTGGAACGCCGCGCCCGGCACGCGTCTCCTGCGCGCTGGGTGCGTTCGCGGCGGGCCTGCGTGGCCCTGGAACGCCGCGCCCGGTGGCCTCCGAGCGGAGGGGCGTCGCCCCGACCGAGGAAGAACTAGTGCCCGGCGCTGACTTTGCCCGTGGTGTTCTCGTGAAGTGCTGCGGCGTGGCGGTTGAGACCGATGAGTTCGGCCTCGATGCCGCGTTCGGCGAACTTGGCGACGACCGCATCGAGGGCGACGACGGCGGAGGTGTCCCAGATCCGGGCGTCGGTCAGGTCGATCTCGACCCGCTGGACGTGGTCCTTGTCCGCCACGGCGTCGTAGTCGAACGAGTGGACGAGGTCGTTGGTCGAGGCGAAGAACAGCTGGCCGGTCACCGCGTACAACCGCTCGACGTTGTCGGGGTCGACGACCGAGGTGACGGTGACGAGGTGCGACACGTGCCGCACGAAGAACACCGCGGACAGCATCACGCCGGCAGCGACGCCGTACGCGAGGTTGTGGGTGATCACGACGATCGCGACCGTGGTCGCCATGACCGCGGTCTCGGTCTTGGGAACCGACCGCAGCATCGTCGGACTGATGCTCGTCCACGAGAACGTCCCGATCGACACCATGACCATCACGGCGACGAGTGCGGCCATCGGGATCTTCGCGACGAGATCGCCGAGCGCCAAGATGAGGACGAGCAGGAAAACGCCCGATGCCAGGGTCGACAGGCGGGTCCGGCCGCCGGATCGATGGTTGATCATCGACTGGCCGATCATGGCGCATCCGGCCATGCCGCCGAGGAAGCCGGTCGCGACGTTGGCGATGCCCTGGCCGCGGGACTCGCGGTTCTTGTCGGAGTCGGTGTCGGTCATGTCGTCGAGCAGCTGCGCCGTGAGCAGTGACTCGAGCAGGCCGACCAACGCCAGCGTGATCGAGTACGGGAGGATGATCTGGAGCGTCTCGAGCGTGAACGGGACGTCGGGCAGTGCGAGGAACGGCAGTGTGTCGGGCAGCTCACCCATGTCGCCGACCGTCGGCAGCTCGACACCGGCGGTGATCGCGATGAAAGCGAGGACCACGATCGCGACCAGCGGCGACGGTACGGCCCTGGTGATGCGAGGGAGGCCGTAGATGATCGCGAGGCCGGCACCGATGAACAGCAGGTTCGTGCCGAGCGCGGAACGGTCGGCCTGGTCCGAGAGCAGGATGTGCGGCACCTGGGCGAGGAAGATCAAGATCGCCAGGGCATTGACGAACCCGAGCATCACCGTGCGCGGGATGAATCGCATCAGCGAACCGACCCCGAGCAGCCCGAACAGGATCTGGATCACGCCGGCGAGGATCGTCGCGGCGAACAGGAACCCGACGCCGTGGTCGGCGACGAGGTCGACGATGACCAGGGCCATCGCGCCGGTGGCGGCGGAGATCATCCCCATTCGGCCGCCGGCGAGAGCGATGATGATGGCGATCGAGAACGAGGCGTAGAGCCCGACCTTCGGGTCGACGCCGGCGATGATCGAGAACGAGATCGCCTCGGGGATCAGTGCCAGGGCCACGACCAGCCCGGAGAGCAGGTCGGCACGCGGCGAACTCCACCAGGTGGCCCGCCAACCGCGGGAACGGTCGGCGCGGCCCGTAGGCGCGTCAGCGATCGTCTCGGTCATGGGAGGCACCTCTCGTCGGTGTGTCACCGGCGCGGTCACCGGTCGGGGGTTCGGACGTTCCGGACCACCGGATTCGAGGTGGGCCACATCTGCTGTCCGACATCTCGTATCGGCAGCTCCGGCACGCTACGGCAGCGTCGACCCCGGATCAGCGGGTGTCGCACATGTCACGTCACGCTCGGGGTGTGGCGTCGACCCGTGTGTTCGGGAGCGGGGGAACGGCCGGATGAGCCGTCACCCGGTTCCTGCCACGGCGCTTGGCGTCGAGCAACGCCTCGTCGGCGCCGATCATGAGCCGTCGGACGTCACGCAGCGGCCCGGTCGCCACGCCGCAGCTCACCGTCACGTCCAGGCCGGGTGCGATGCTGCCCCAGTCGTGGGTGGCGACCGTCAGCCGCACGCGTTCGGCGAGCTCTGCTGCGTCGAGGTCGGCGGCTCGGCACCCGCCCGTGGGCTCGGTTCGAACGAGCACGAACTCCTCACCGCCGAAGCGGGCGAGGTCCGCGTCGGGACCGATGAGCTGGTTGGCGAGCACACCGAACCGGGTGAGCACGTCATCGCCGACGTGGTGGCCGTAGGTGTCGTTGACCACCTTGAACAGATCGAGGTCGAAGATCAGCACCGCCCCGTCCGCGTCCGAGGTCGCGAGGTCGTCGAGGCGACGCTCGAGCCAGCGGCGCGAGCGTGTGCCGGTCGCGGCGTCGAGGTCGATGTCGTCGGCGAGGCGCTGTGCCTCGTCGCGCAGTTCGGTCTGGGCGCGCAGGAGTTCTGCGTGTCGAACCACCTGCCCCGCCAGCTGACCCATCTGGTCGAGGTGGAGTCGTCGGGTCCACGCGGCGAGCCGCTTCGCCTCGGCGTGAGCCGCTGCGAAGTCGCCGAGCGCCGCATGCGCATCGGCTCGACCTTCGATCGCTCGGGCGAGGCAGTGGTGATCGGCGCTCGCCTGGAGCCCCGGGATCGATGCATCGAAGTCGACGAGTGCTGCTGCGGGCTCGTCGTTCGCCAGTGCCGCGAGTCCGCAGACGAGGCGATGCCATGCGACCAGGTCGGGAACCGCGTCGTGGTGGCGTCGGCCTGCCGTCGCCAGTTCGCCACGGTCGGGGACGTCGCCTCGCGCCAGCGTCGCCTCGGCCGCGAGGCCGGGCCCGAGCAGCTCGCGGGCGACGGGTGACGCGCCGTTCGACGTGAGCCAGGAGGCCGCCTCGTCGACGTCTGCGAGGACGCGCCGTTTCGCCTCGTCGTCGGTCGCTGCGTGCGCGGCCTCGACGGCGATGTAGCCGAACGAGTAGGCGACGGCGTCGATCGGCACGTGTTCGAGTGTGGCCGCCGCGTCGAAGGCCCGGCGGGCGGTGATGACGGCGGCGTCGAACGATGCGAGTCGCATGAGCAGGCCGCCGAGGGCGAGGAGGGTTCGGACCGATGCCTCGTCGGTCGGCTGGCTGTCACCGAGATGGACGAAGGCGTCGACCGCGTGATCGAGCGCCCCGGCGAGGTCACCGCACTGGTCGGTGTAGACCGCCGCGGTGGCCGAGGCCGAGGCCGCCTCGGTCGATGCGCCGGCGTTCGCGAAGTGGGTGACGGCCTGAGCGGCAGCCAGTGCAGCGGCGGACGCGTCGCCGCACCCTTGCCGGGCGATGCACGAGACCATCAGGAGGCGACCCAGTTCGTGATCGTCGCCACGCTTGGCGGCGTCGTCGATCGCGTGCTCCACGCGCACGATCAGATCCGGGTTCTCGCTGAAGCCGGAGCCGCGCGCCTCTGCCAACAGCAGATGGCTCGACTCGACTCCCATACGACACGTCATCGGCACCTCGACACCGCCCCTTGAACGGCGGCCGACTCGGATGCGGCTGGTCGAGCGGTCGATCGGAGGTCAGCCGAGCGCGCGTTCGGCGAGCGACTCCGCGTCGAGTCCGTAACGCGCGTGGATGTTGCCGGGTTTGGGGTCGTGCGGGAGGAAGGTGGTCGGCAGGCCGAGTACCTCGACGGGCACGGACGTGTCGATCGTCGCGATCTCGGCGGCCGCCGTCATGCCGATGCCGCCATCGCGTACACCGTCCTCGACCGTGATGACGCGGCGATGACGGGCGGCGTCGGCGAGCATCTCGGGATCGAGCGGTGCGCAGCATCGAGCGTCCCACACCGTGACGTCAGCGCCTCGTTCGGCGAGCTGGTCCGCGGCCTTCGTGGCGACCTCGAGCATCTTGCCGATGGCGATGACGCACACCGATCCGCTCGGGTCGCCGGCCTCGCGGACTCGGCGGCCGTGCAACCCGACACCGACCTCGTGC
>JBCBDK010000282.1:0-5814 GCA_038529675.1 Actinomycetota bacterium | reverse complement strand
CACTCGGATCGGCGGCCGTGCTCGCCAGCCGCACGTTCCTCGGACTGAAGACGATCGGCACGTTCGCCCCTGCCCTGCTCGCCCTCACGATCTTGCAGATGGGGCCGCGGAGCGCGGCAGCTGCCCTGCTCGTCACGTTGGGTGCCGCGATGCTTTGTTCGCCGATCCTCGACCGGATGGCGCTGCCCCGGCCGTCCCGTCTCGCTGCTCTGACCGTCGTCGTTCTGGCCTCCCTCACCGGTTCGGGGGTGATCGACGAATCCACCTCGGCGGCCCCCGTCGTCGTCTTGGCGATCGTGATGGAGCGCACCTGGGACACCGTGCAGTCGGCGACCGTCGGCGGCGCGATCCGGTTGTTCGCGTCGACGGTCGGGTTGGCGTTCGTCGTCGCCGCCGGCCTCGAGCGTTTGTCGCCCTCGCTCGCTGCGATGGGCTGGGCGTCGTCGGCCACGGTGGGATTGGGCGCCATCCTCGTCGTCAGTCAGTACCGCGGGCTGCGCCTGAGCGAACTCGTCCGCTTCCGCCCCGTCCTCGCGCAGGCGGGTCGCTGATGATGTGGACGACGACATCTCCACGACCGCAGGCGATGCAGTCCCGCGAGTCTCGGCGGCACGGTCGCCGACGGCCGCTCGGGATGAACGCCAGAAACGCCGTGATCTCGGAGCTCAACCCGCGACGCGCGGTGATCGAGGCGAAGGACAAGCTGCTCACCAAGCGTCGACTCGGTGAGGCGGGCCTGCCGGTCGCGCCGACGATCGCTGAGCTCCGCACGCCACACCAGGTCCGGCGACTGGATCTGTCGTCGCTCCCAGATGATCTCGTCGCCAAGCCGGCGCGGGGAAGCCAGGGGCGCGGCGTCCTCGTCGTGTGCGGCGGCGTCGATCCGGCGGGCTTCCGACGCCATGCTGCCGACATCGTCGATGGGCGATTCTCCGACGAGGACGACGTGGCGATGATCGAGCCGCTCCTCCGACCTCGTCGCGACCTGGCCGACGTGGCACCGATCGGACTGCCGGACATCCGCATCGTCTGCCGTCACGAGCATCCGCTGATGGCGATGCTCCGGATGCCGACCGCGGCGAGCGGTGGCGTCGGGAACCTGCACCGGGGCGGCCTCGGCGCCGCCGTCGACCTCGGGACCGGAGTGATCACACGAGTGGTCGCGTCGGGGGTGGACATCGAACGACACCCGGACACCGGCACCGCACTGCTCGGCCGATCCGTTCCGGAGTGGGGCGACGTCATCGACATCGCCCGACGATGTGCGGCGGCGACCGGTCTCGGCTACCTGGGCATCGACGTCGTGCTCGACGAGCATCGTGGGCCGGTCATCCTGGAGGTCAACTCACATCCGGGTCTCGAGATCCAGAACGTCAACGGCGAGAGCCTGCTCGCGGGCGCTACTGGTCGCTGAGGGTGGCGAGGCCGCGTCGAGCGAAGGCGGTGGTGAACGCGCCGAGCGCGCTGATCGCGACGAGGCCGCCCCAGGTGTCTGACCATGTCATGTCGGGGTCGAGCCACCCGAGCCGGGCCAGACGAAGGATGTTGTTGAACGGATTCACGCGGACGACCCCGTCGAGCCAGCCCTCGATCACGAACGATGGTGTCTGGGCCTCGGTGAGGAACAGCGCGAGGAACAGCGTGAGCTGCATGATCGCCGCGGCACGCATGTCGCGGAAACGGAACGCGAGGCCGAGTGCCCACCCGGCGCCGATGACGCTGATGCCGATGCCGGCAAGGTAGAGCGGGAGGAGCCCGAGTGGTCCGTGCACCAGTCGCGCACCGAACACGGTGCCGACGATGACGACCGTCGTCGTGGCGATGACCGCCCGGATCATCGCGCTGGCCATCGGTCCGACGACGAGCGACAGGCGGGGCGCAGGTGTGAGACGAAGGCGGTCGTGGAAGCCGCCCTCGAGGTCGCGGATCGCCGAGAAGCCGAGCCCCACGCCTGCGAAGCCGCACCCCATCAGGACCGCCAGCGGCAAGAACCAGTTGATCGAGCGATCGGTCGGGAACCCGGGCAGCTGGATGATCGCGAAGAACGTGCCGGAGAACGCGATCGACTGGACGATCGGCATGATCAACGCGGGGAGGAACGCCGACGGCAAGCGGGTCAGGTTGACGAAGTTGCGGCGGGCGAGTCCGATCGTTGCATCGAGCAGTCGGGTGTCGGCCACATCGCGTGCCGGCGTCGGCGCATCGAGACCGCTCATGTCGCCCCCAGTCGTCGGCGCAGCGCTCGGAGGGCCAGTGCGATCGTGGCAACGGCGATCGCCGCAGGGATCAGAGTCGCCCGGAGGGCAGCCGAGGCGGTGAACCCCTCGATGACCAGGTCGCGCATCCCCTCGACCAGGTGCGAGATCGGATTCCAGTCGGCGATCGTTGCGTAGACGCCGGACATCGTCTCGCGAGGAAAGAACGACGACGAGAAGAACAGTGCGATGAACAGCAGCGGGAACGCGCCCTGCGTGGCCTCCGACGAGCCGGTGCGGATCGCCATCGCCGACATCAGCGCACCGACCGCCAGCGCCAGCACGGTGCCCGACACGATTAGGGCGGCCACGCCGGGCAGGCCGCCCTTGACGGACAGCCCGAACGGCAGCAGCACCAGTACGAAGACGAGGGTCTGCAGTGCGCCGTAGGCCATGCCCCCGGCCATCCGTCCCACGATGATCGCGACGCGGCTCGTCGGCGAGCTGAGGAGTCGGTCGAAGAAGCCGTTCTCGATGTCGGTGGCCAGCGCAGTGGCGCCGACGGTCGAGCCGAACAGCACGCCTTGGGCGATCGCGCCGGCGAGCGCAAAGTCGAGGTAGGAGTCCACCTCCGGGAAGCCCGGAACGCGGGTGGCACGGCTGAACGCCGACGTGCCGAGCGCGGCGAAGAAGAGCGGGAAGATCATCGACGGGATGACGAGCGCCGGCTGACGAGCGAGGGCGAGGATCGCTCGGCGTGACATCGCCACGATCTGCGCGCTCACCGACGGAGAGAGCGTGGCTCGGCCGTCGGTCGCAGTCCCGCCGGGTTCGGTCCCGGCGACGGTGGTGCTCACTCCGCCCCTTCGAGCCGGTAGCCGGTCGCCTCGGCGAAGACGTCGTCGAGGCTCGGCTCGTGAAGGTTGAGGTCGGTCATCGACACGCCGGCGGCGCCGAGCGCTGTCACGACGTCCGTGACCGCACCGGCGCCGCCGGTCAGGCCGACACCGAGCCCACCTTCCGGGCTCGGCCGCAGTTCGCCGAACGGTTCGAGCAGCTGTCGAGCCCGGTCGGTCTGCTCGCTGGGGACACCGACGAACAGCGTGGGGGTGCCGACCTCGGCCTTGAGTTCGTCGGGGCGGCCCTTGCGGACGATGACGCCGTGGTCGATGATCGCGATCCGTTCAGCGAGCTGGTCGGCTTCCTCGAGGTACTGCGTGGTGAGGAGCACCGTCGTGCCGTCGTCGTTGAGGCGTCGGATCTCGTCCCACAGCGAGAACCGGCTCATCGGGTCGAGGCCGGTGGTCGGCTCGTCGAGGAACAGCACCGACGGTTCGTGGATCAGTGACAGCGCGAGGTCGAGACGGCGCCGCATGCCGCCGGAGTAGGTGCCGACGCGCCGGTCGCCGGCGGCGCTGAGCCCGACGCGTTCGAGCAACTCACCCGACCGCTGCTCGTGGAGACGCTTCGGCAGCCCGTACAAGACGGCCTGCAACCGGAGCAGCTCCCGACCGGTCATCAGCGGGTCGATCGCGGCGTCCTGGAGTGCGACGCCGATGTTGCGTCGGACGTCGTCGGCGTCGGCGACGATGTCGTGGCCGGCGACGCGTGCGCTGCCGCCGGTCGGCCGGAGCAGGGTCGTGAGCATGCGTACCGTGGTCGACTTGCCGGCACCGTTGGGGCCGAGGAATCCGAAGACCTCGCCGGGCTCGATCCGGAGATCGACGCCGTCGACCGCGCGGACCATGTCGTCGCCTGAGCCGAAGTGGCGTTCGAGTTGGTGGGCCTCGATCGCGATCGATCCATCGGCGCCGGGCCGAGGGGCGTCGACCGAGGGATCTCGTTCTGGCATCGGCACATCGTGCCAGCGATCGCCCCGTGTGCCTCAGTTCGCAGGACCGGATCCGGCACGGATGAGTGCGACGCCGGTGAGAAGTGGGAACATCCGGAGCATGGCCGCCTCCGTCGAGTTCACCGTCGTCCACCACTTCGACCATCCGTCGAGGGTCGTGTGGGATGAACTCGTCGACTGGAAGGGCCACGAGGCATGGATCCCGATGACCACGGTCGAACTCGGAACGGAGCCCCAGGATCAGGTCGGTGCGACGTTCGTCGCGTTCACCGGAGTCTGGAAGCTCGGTCTGCCCGATCGGATGCGCGTCACGCAACTCGATTGGGACGATGCGACGTCGAGCGGCACGTGTGAGGTCGAGAAGCTCGGCCCGGTCCTGCGTGGTCGCGCCGGCTTCACGGTGGGCCCCGATCCGGAAGGTGCTCCCGGCACGACGCGTGTCGAGTGGATCGAGGACGTCACGGTCAAGGCGACGCCGGGGTTCGCGGCGCCGCTCGCCGCGAAGGTGGGTGCGGCCGGCTTCAAGCAGGGCATGAAGCGGCTCGCCAGGCTGCTCGATTCGCGCCGCTGACAGGACGTCGGCCCGTTGCGGCTCGGCACGAGCGGGCGTCGCGCCCGCCCGGGTCAGGCCGATCGGAGGATGTCGCGGATCAGCGGCTCGTAGTGTTCGAGCGGGTTGCTCGCGTACGACGCGTCGAACGCCGTCTGGTCGTACTCGGCGCAGAACTCTGCGGTGTAGTCGAACCACGGGCTGTCGCGATGACGCTCGCGGGTGTCGCGGTCCATCCCGAGGTGGTGCCAGAAGTAGTACCCCTGGAACTCGCCGTGGTGCTTCACCATGAAGTGGTTGGCCTCCGAGACGAACGGCTTCACGATCGCCGCTGCGACGTCGGGATGGTTGAAGGGGCTGAGCGTGTCGCCGATGTCGTGGATCAACGCACAGAAGACGTACTCGTCGTCCTTGCCGGCCCGCTCGGCGCGAGTGGCGGTCTGCAGGCTGTGTTCGAGCCGGTCAACGGGGAACCCGCCGTGGTCGGACTCGAGGTCGCGCAGCAGCGAGATGACGCGATCGGCCACCATGCCCTGGGTGACCTCGAGCTGTGGCGCGATGATCGCCCAGTCCTCGGCGGTGGACTCCTCGAACGTCGTGAACGTCGCCCGCGGCATGTCGGTGTGATCGGTGCGGGTGGTGTCGTCGGTCGCGGTCATGTGGGTCTCCTCCCGGTTCGCGTATCAACTGGTGTCAGACACCAGTTGATACGTCAGGTGGCGGCTTCGATGGCTTGCCACACGCGTTCCGCGGTGGCGGGCATGTCGACGTGGCGGACGCCGAGGTGGGACAGCGCGTCGACGACGGCGGACTGAATGGCCGGGGTCGAACCGATCGTGCCGGACTCACCGATGCCCTTCGCTCCGAGCGGGTTGACGAACGTTGGCGTCTCCATGTGGATCACCTCGAAGCTGGGCAACTCCGCCATCGAGATCATTCCGTAGTCGGCGAGGTTCGACGTGACGGGGTTGCCGTCCTCGTCGTAGCGGACCTCCTCGATCAGCGCCTGGGCCGCACCCTGGGCGATGCCGCCGTGGATCTGGCCGTCGAGCAGCAGCGGGTTGATCACCCGCCCGGCATCGTCGCAGGCGACTTGGCGGATCAGCGTGACCGCGCCCGTTCCTCGATCGACCTCGACCACGGCGACGTGGGCACCGAACGGGAACGACGCCATGTCGGCGACGAACGTGGTGTCGGCGAGCAGCGGGTTGCCGTCG
>JBCBDK010000281.1:0-5822 GCA_038529675.1 Actinomycetota bacterium | reverse complement strand
GACCCAGCCGACGTCTCGCGGCAGCGCACGAACGAACGCCTCGAAGGTCGGCAGCGACGTGGGAGCGAACGACGGCGGCAGCTGGATCTGGACCGGGCCGAGACGCTCGCCGAGCGGCGCGATCCGGCGGAGGAATGTGCCGACGAGTCGGTCGGTGCCACTGAGTCGCCGGTCGTGGGTGATCGTGCGCGGCAGCTTGAAGGCGAAGCGAAAGCCCGGCGGTGCCTGCTCGCACCAGCGTTCGATCGTGCTCGCCGACGGTTCGGCGTAGAACGTCGTGTTGCCCTCGACGGCGTTGCACCAACCTGCGTACTCGGCCAGCTCGCGGCCGCGGTTGCCCGGCGAGAGGAATCGGCCGACCCACGGCTGATGCGCCCACATCGGACAGCCGACGCGCAGCGTGCGCTGGGGGAGTGGGCGGACGACCAGGGCGTCAGTCTCGCGCCGAAGCGGTGCGGGTCGCCAGGCGAGGTGCTGTCATCGCTCGGCGGCAGTCACCATGCGTCCGGGCGGGCACCGACCCGGTCGTACTGGTCGCCGAGGACCACGCCGAGCACCCGCTCCTCGCCGGGGGCGAGTGTGATGCCGGGCCGCCCGTGGGCGAACCGGTAGTTGCAGATCACCGCAACGTCGCCGGGTCGCCAGTTGATCGGCGTGCCGAACGTGCCGTACAGGTCGAGCCACTGGCGGCGCTCGGCGTCGGAGATCTCCGTGTCGTCGCCGAAGGTCATGTGGAGCGGCCGCTCCGCGTACGGGAGGTGCTGAACGAGCGGCCAGGTGTCGAACCACATGCCGTGGTCGGCCAGGCTCGAGTACAGGACGTTTCGATCGAGGCGAGGGTCGTACTCGAAGGCGTCGCAGTAGTACCGGGTGAGCATCTGGCGGTCGTCGCCCCACTCGACCTGCAGTCCCTGACCGATCGCTCTGAGTTCGGCCTCCGCGGCATCGTCGGTGCCGAACGACTTCTGCCAGTGGTTGTACACGCCGTACTCGACCCGGTCGACGAAGGCGTCGCGGTCGGTCAGGTTGCGGTGGTAGCAGACGCCGAGATCGCGCAGCTTGTGGCCGAGTTCGGTGTCGAGCAGCGCGTCGGTGACGGCGATCGAATCGGACACGAAGGTGGCGCCCCGGCTCGCCGAGCCGTCGGTGGGGACCGGCAGCGTCTTCTGGGCGAGGAATGCGATGACCTGGGTGCTGCGGCTGACGTAGGCCATCTCGTGGTGGTAGTGGAGCCACGCAGCCAGTGGCGCTCCGATCTCGTACACGTTGGGGGCGATGTCACCGCGCGGGTTCGATCCGCCGTCGTACGGCATCTCTGCGTCGATCACGTGCTTGGCGATCGTTCGCTGGTCGATGAGTTCGTCGAGACCGGTGTTGACGACGTGGACGAGCCCGACGGCGTCGTACACGTCGCGCATCCGTTCGGCGAGCGGACCGTCCGCATCGAACAAGGTTGCCGGAGCGAACTCCGAGGCGTCGATGACGTAGCGGTCGGACGGAATGGCCGGGGTCCCCGTCCACCACAGGGGCTGCATCACCCCGTCCAACGGCGCGAGTTCGGAGTGTTCGACGATCGCCACCGGGCGTCTCCGTTCCTGATGAATCCACACGTCGGGGCAATCCCGACGAATCAGATCAGGAATATATCGATTCGTCCGATCGAACGCCACATCGTTCCGATTCGTTTTCGATCTCGGTCCGTCCGGATCGCCAATCAGCGGGCGATCGTGCGGGCGAGAAGATCGGCGATGTCGGGCCCGAACGCCTCGACGAAGTCGGCGCGCCGAGCCTCGGGCGCAGGCGGGGTCCGACGGTCGCCGTCGAAGTAGGCGAAGCCCTCGCCGGCGAGCGACTCGTCGTGGAGCAAACGCTCGATGTGACGTGCCGAGGTGGTCGAGAGTCGCATGCCGGCGAACATCGGCGTCGCAGCTCTGCCAATGGCGCGGAACGCCACCCGGAGCGGCGCGGGGTAGCTGCGAGCGAAGTCGGTGTCGACCATCAGCCCGGGATCGATCGCGAACACGTCGATCTGCCGGCCCTCCGCCCGCAGCCGCTGCTGGAGGCTCTGCGCCTGAAGAATGTTGGCGAACTTCGAGTTCGAGTATCGGCCTCGCGGATCCTCGACCGCGGTCGTCGGATCAGCGGTCGTCGCGACGTCGATCCACTCAGGGACCGGCACGCCGGCCCGCCGCGCCAGCTTGTTGTCGGGGTCGTGCACGCCGCTGGCGACGATCACGATGCGACCGCCGTCGACGACGCTCGATGCCAATCGATCGAAGATCCGCTGATGTGCGAGGACGTTGACGGCGAACGTCAACTCGTGACCCTGCGCGCTCACCGCCTTCGTGCCGAGCGTCAGACCGGCATTGGCGACGATGCCGCGCAGCGGGGCGTCGGCCAACGCGTCGATCGCCCGGTCGACCTGTGTCAGGTCGCCCAGGTCGGCGACGAACTGCGGCAGCGATCGGGTGGTCTTGCCACTGCCCGTGCGCGCGTGCGCCGCCTCGATCGCGCCGTCGACCGACGCGACCGAGCGTCCACCGACGATCACCTCGGTATCAGATCGTGCGGCCAGCCGTTCGACCACGCGACTGCCGAGTCCTGCGGTTGCGCCGGTGACGAGCACGGTCCCGGGCGCCGGTGTCGATGATTCAAAGTTGACGTTGTTCACCTTGGTGAGTGTGGCAGTCATTGTGAACACTGTCAACCTTGGTGTGACCGGTCTACGGTGGCGTCGTGCCGTACCCATCGAAGATCGATGCGCCCGAGCTCGGAAGTACGTGCCTCGACGTCGTCGAACGCGAGGGCTGGGATGCGTGGACCATTCGAGATGTCGCCACGCACCTCGGGGTGTCGCCAAACGCGATCTACCGGCACGTCGATGGTCGTGACGGACTGATCGTGCACATCGGAGCCGCGGCGGCACTGGCACTTCGCGACGACATCGCTGCAGCGGCGGGAGAGGACCCGATCGAGCACATCGTCGACATGGCCCGGCGATACGTCCGGTTCGCGGCCGAGCGCCCCGCCGCCTACCAGGCCTTCGTCGAGGCCAAGCCATCGTCCGACGACCCCGCCTACCTGGCGTGGGCAGCGTGCTGGGCGGTCGTGCTCGACGCCGCTGTCGCGGTCGCACCGGACGCCGCCGAGGCGTGCGGGTTCGCGCTCTGGTCGATGTTGCACGGACGCGTCGACTTGACGCGTGGCCCGACCGCGCAGATCGACGCCGGTGCCGGCCTTGCGGACGGCGTGCGAGTGCTCGTCGGTGGTTTTGCGAGCGCCGGACCGATCGCCTCGCCGCTGACCGGCTCGGCGGAGTGACCCGAGCCGCTCGGTGCCGCGCTCAGGTGCCGTAGCGGGGCACGCCAGCGCCGTGGCGCTGCTCGAAGAGGTCGAGGACCTCGCCGGGGTTGGCGTGGCGACCGGTCGCGGCCTTCGAGTAGAGCGTCTCGCCGTCGACGACGACGTCGAACACGCCCGCCGTGCCGGTGACGAGGTCCAGCCGCTCGATCACGTGCTGATAGTTCGAGAGCAGGTCGTTCACCGCGCTCACGGCGCGGGCCGAATAGTCTCAAGGAACGCAGTACTCGACGGAGATGATGTGCTTGGCGGCCATGCAGCCGATGGTACCGGTCAGCCCGAGTTGCGAATCCCGGTCGCAATGGCGTTGATCGTCAGCTGAATGCCACGCCGAAGTAGCTCGTCGGTCGTGTCGTCGTGACCGCCGTCCCGGTAGCGCTGCAGGAGATCGACCTGCATGACGTGGAGCGGGTCGAGGTACGGATACCTGTTCCGCAGCGAGCGGGCCAGCAGCGGATTGTCGGCCAGCGGGTCGGCTGAACCGGTGATCGACGCGTGCCAGCTCCGGGTCAAGGTGTGCTCGGCTTCGATCCGGCCGAAGATGTCGGATCGCATCGCGGCGTCGTCGACCAGTGCGTCCGCGTAGCGGCGGCCGATGTCGATGTCGGCCTTGGCCAGCACCATGCCCATGTTGTTGACGATCGTCGTGAAGAACGGCCAGTCGCGGTACATCGCCTGCAGCCGCTCGACATCACCGAACCCCTCGAAGGCCGAACCGGCCCCGAACCAGGCCGGGATCATGAGGCGACACTGCGTCCACCCGAACACCCACGGGATCGCCCGCAGGTCCTCGATTGCCGAGGACTTCTTCCGCGAGGCAGGCCGACTGCCGACGTTGAGGGTCGCGATCTCGCTCGTCGGTGTGATCTGGCGGAAGAACGTGACGAACCGATCGTCCCCGTAGACCAGGGACTGATAAGCGTCGAAGGCGGTGGCGGCGAGGGTGGCCATCGTCGCCTCGGCGTCGGCGTTGCGCCCGTCGGTTGCGGACGTACACGAGGCTGCCACCGTGGCCGCCAGCAGCGTCTCGAGGTTCCGTCGGGCGAGTGCCGGGTGGGCGTACTTCGCGGCAACCATCTCCCCCTGTTCGGTCACGCGTATTGACCGGTCGACCGAGCCGGACGGCTGGGCGAGGATCGCCTGGAACGCTGGCCCGCCGCCACGGCCGACCGTGCCACCGCGGCCGTGGAACAGCCGCAGCCTGACCCCGGCCAGCCGAGCCGCCTCGACGAGTCCGGCCTGGGCCGCGAACAGGTTCCACTGCGAGGACAGGTAGCCGCCGTCCTTGTTCGAGTCCGAGTACCCGATCATCACCTCCTGGCGCCCCTCGCGCGAGTCGACGAGTTGCCGGTACGTCGGGTGAGCGAGCAGGCTGGTGAGCGTGGCGGCCGATCCGGCGAGGTCGCCGATCGTCTCGAACAGCGGCACGATGTCGAGCTGCGACGTGGCGACACCGCCATCGGTCGGCACGCGGACGAGCCCCACCTCCTTGAGCAACACTGCGACCTCGAGCACGTCGCTCACGGCGGTGGCCATCGAGATCACGTAGTGGGGGACCGCACGTCGACCGAGTCGCGTGACGGCGTCGGCCGCCGCGTCGAGGATCGCGAGCTCTTTGTCCGTCTGCTCGTCGTACGAGGCCGCCGGATGGCGCAACAGGCGCGGTGACGTCAATTCGGCCGAGAGGACGGCGACTCGCTCATCCTCGTCGAGCGTCACGTAGTCGGCGGCGACGCCGGCCTCGCGCAGCAGATCGGCGACGACGACCTCGTGGACCGCCGAGTTCTGGCGCATGTCGAGCCCGCACAGGTGCGAGCCGAACACGGAGATCGCCCGCACGACCGGCTCGATGCGCGCATCGGCCAGGTCGGCGGCTCCGTGCGAGCGGAGTGAGGTGTCGACGACGGCGAGATCGTCGAGCAGTTCGTCGAGCGACGTGTACGGAAGCTGCGGTTCGCGCGGGACCGGCTGCGGCAGCTTGGCCTCGGTTCCGGCCAGCGTGCGTTCCATGAAGGCGTACAGCCGTGCGTACATCCCCCGAAGTGCCCGTCGGTACGGCTCGTCCGCCCGGAAGGGCGACTCGTCGCCGGAGGCATCGGCCAGTGCGACCAGTTCCGGCGTCGGCGTGATGAGTCGAGCCGAGAGGGAGAGGTCGACCGCCAACCGTCGGATCGACTCGAGATGATGGCCGAGTGCCAACTCACCCTGGCGGGCGAGTGCGAAGCGCATCACCTCCGCAGTGACGAACGGATTGCCGTCGCGGTCGCCGCCGATCCACGACCCCATGCTGATCGCACGCGTGGTGTCGAGCTCGGTGGCGCCGACGCGTTCCGCAGCGATCGCCTCGAGGTCGCGCCCGAGCACCGGAATGGTCTCGAACAGGCTCGCCTCGTAGTAGCGGAGTGCTTCGTTGATCTCGTCGCGAACGCGCAGCTTCGAGAGTCGGAGGATCGCCGTCTGCC
>JBCBDK010000280.1:0-5830 GCA_038529675.1 Actinomycetota bacterium | reverse complement strand
GGGCAGGGCTCGGTCGGTGCGCCCTCGTACGACACGCCGACCAGTTCACCGACATCGAGCAACACGTGCGGCGTGGTGCGGGCGGCGATGGTCGCGCCGTCGGCGAGGAGGAGTTCGTAGCGGACGTCGTGGCCGTAGTACTCGACGGCCACGATCTCTGCGGTCGGTGCGTCGTCGGCGGTCGACCCGATCGCAACCTGCTCCGGCCGGACGACCACGGTCACGGTCGCGTCGGGTGAGGCTGCGTTCGGGCCGTCGCTCGTGTCGTCGGCATCGTCGGACCGCGCGAGCGGCACCGGGCCGATCACCGTCTGCACGAGCGCAGCGTCGCCGTTCGGTGTGACCGGACCGGCCAGCAGGTTCGCCTCGCCGACGAACTCGGCGACCCAACGGTTCACCGGGGTGCGGTACAGCTCGTCGGGCGTGCCGTACTGCTCGATGCGACCATCGCGCATCACCGCGACCGCGTCGCCGAGGACGAACGCCTCGTCCTGGTCGTGGGTGACGAAGATCGACGTGACGCCGACGTCGCGGAGGATGCGTGCGACCTCGGATCTCACCTGCACCCGAAGCCCGGCGTCGAGCGCTGAGAACGGTTCGTCGAGGAGCAGCACCGACGGATTCGGCGCGAGGGAGCGGGCGAGCGCGACGCGCTGCTGCTGGCCACCCGACAACGTGTCGGGCAGGCGATCGCCGAGGCCGGCGAGGTCGACCAGCTCGAGCAGTTCATCGACGCGGCCGCGAGCCGCGCGACGGTCGCGGAGGCCGAACGCGATGTTGTCGGCGACCGTGAGATGGGGGAACAGGGCCCCGTCCTGGAACACCATGCCGACGCTGCGCCGCTCCGGCTTGACCCACGCGTTGCGTTGCGGCGGCCGGTGATCGGGCATCGGACGACTTGGATGGGCGACCGCCGAGACGGTCGTGCCGCCGATCGTGACGACGCCGGTTCGGGGTCGTTCGAGACCGGCGATCGCGCGAAGGAGCGACGTCTTGCCGCAGCCCGACGGACCGAGCAGCACGGTGGTGGAACCGGCCGGGATCCGGATCGAGGCATCGATCACCGCGTCGACGACGCCGTCAGGCGTCTGATATCCGACCGTCACGTCGTCGATCGTGACCCCGACGGGTTGGCCCGGGGCGATGGCGGTGCTGCGTCGACGCGCGGCACCCGCGACGCGCCGCCCGGCCGGGGCGAGGCGATCGAGCATGGTTGCCATCGAGTGTGAGGCTAACCGAACATCGGGTCGTTCTCGCGGGTGAGACCGTCTGGTCAGCGGCTCAGGGTCGGTCTACGAGAGCAGGTCGAGCGGGTGGTGGAGTGGGACGCCGGCGATGCGTCGAGCCTGGGACCGACACGAGTACCCGGTCGCGACGACGACGGCGCCGGTGGTGCGGGCGTCGTCGATCGCCTCGTCCCAGCTCAGCCGCCACAGGTCGTGGGACATCGTCTGGTTGGCGCGCTCGTGACCGAACACGCCGGCCATCCCGCAGCACCCGACGTCGACGATGCGCACCGAGTGCCCTGCCGCTTCGAGCAGTCGCCGCCAGCGATCGAGCTCAGTGGGTGTGCGCGCACGCTCGGTGCAGTGCCCGAGCACCACGACGTCCCGACCGGTGGTCGTGGTGTCCACTGCGCTACCAGTCGCCGTCCCGTCGTTCGTCGCGTCGACGATGTCGAGGAACGTGGCCAGCGTCCACACGTCGTCGGCGGGGTGGGTGGGATCGACGTGGCGGTACTCGTGGGCGTGGAGCAGGGCGACGGCCGGTTCGATCACGACAGGGCGCGCACCGACGGCCAGCACCGACTCGACGAGCGACCGCTGCCGGGCGACGGCGTCGGCGAACGCCCGACGCCGACCCTTGACGTGGTCGAACTTGCCCGACTGCACGAGTGGGGCGATCGCGACCGACCGGCCCGTCGAGACGATCGCGTCGTACGCCGCGACCACGGTGTCGGGTTCGAGGATTGCGGTGAACACGTCGGGGAGGATCACGGCGTCGAGCGCGCGGCCGACAGCCGGCCCGACGGCGTCGCGCGTCCCGACGCTGCGATCAGGGTGGAAGCGGGGGAGTCCGTCGAGGCGGGCCGGGCGACGCGGTGGTGCAGGAAGGTCGACGAGGCCGAGCAGGCGGCCGGCGAGTCGGGTCAGCGGGCGGCCGAGTGGACCGAACCGGGTGGCGACCGGGGCGAGCGTCTCGAACCGGGCGAGGACGTGGTCGGCCAGCGGGCGTCCGTGGCGCTCGTGGTACGCGTCGAGGAATCGTGACTTGAGTTCGGGGATGTCGACCTCGACCGGGCACTGGCCTGCGCAGGCGGCGCACGACAGGCACTGGTGCAGGTTCGTCGCAAGGGCGGCCTCGAACTCGGCCCGTTCGTCGGACGAGGGTTCGGGCATCGGGGCCGCTCCCGGGAGCGAACCGAACGTCAGCGTGGCGTCGTTCGCCGTTTCGGCAGTCGACGGGTCGGGCGGTGCGAGCGCGAGCCACGCGCGGATCAGGTCGGCCCGACCCTTGGGCGACAGCGCCGGGTCACCCGTCGCCTTGTACGACGGACACATCGGCGACGACTCGTCGTGGTCGTGGCAGAGGCCGTTGCCGTTGCAGGCGAACGCTGACGCGTGACGTCGACGGACCTCGACCGGCACGCGGCGGCTCAGGCGCCCCCGCATCGGCGGCGCGGTCACGTCGGGGAGTGGCGGGTGTTGGTCGGGTGCGCCGTCGGCCGGTGCCGGTCGGTAGAGCACGCCGGGATTGCAGCGATCGTTCGGATCGAACGCACGCTTGATGCGACGCATGGCCGCGACTTCGTCGGCACCGAGGAAGTGGTCGACCACACCGCTGCGGAACCCGCGGCCGTGTTCGCCCCAGAGCACACCGCCGTGTTGCGCGACGAGTGCGACGACGCGTCCGGTCAGTTCGCCGACGAGTCGCTCGTGGTCGTGGTCGGTGGCGTCGAGCGCCGGACGAACGTGAACGCAACCGACGTCGGCGTGCCCGAACATCCCGTACACGAGCCCGGCGTCGTCGAGCAGTCGACGGAACTCGGCGACGAACGCCGGCATCGACGCGATCGGCACGGCGCAGTCCTCGACCATCGCGGTCGGGCGCGCGGATGCCTCGGGTGCGCCGACCTCGATGCGTGCGAGCAGGCCGACGGCGTCGGCGCGCACCTTCCAGATGGCACGGCGCACGTCGGGGTCATCGGCGCGAACCGCAGCACGGCACCCCGACGATGCGACGGTGGCGAGCAGGCTGTCGACGTCGAACTCATCGCCGCGTTCGGACGAGACGGCGTGTTCGATGACGAGCACGGCCCCGTCGAGGTCGCCGACCGCTTCGTGCACGTCGGCGCCGAGACGCGGCCACGCCGGCGACGAGCGGGCTGCTCGGAGAGTGACCTCGTCGAAGGTCTCGATCGCAGCGGGCCCGGTGTTCGTGAGTTCGATCGATGCCCCGAGCGCCGCGGCGAACGTGTCGAAGACCGCCACGACGGTGGAGACGATCGTCGGTCGTTCCGAGAGCCGGAGCCAGAGCCGCGTGACGACGCCGAGCGTTCCCTCGGCGCCGACGACCAGTTGGGTCGGATCGATGACGTCGCCGGTGCGGAGCCGCTCGAGGCCGTACCCGGTCGCCGCTCGAGCGAGCCGGGTCGGATCGGGTGGTCCGCCATCGATGTCCCCGCCGGCGGTGCCGGTACTCGCCGGTCCACTGACCGTGTCGTCGTGGGCGATGTCGAGCAGCTCGCGCCAGAGCCGGCGGACTTCCGGCCGCTCGCTGGGGTCGTCGACGATGCGCCGGGCGTCGGCGATCGAGGTCGGTTCGAGGTAGACACTCGTGCCGTCGGCGAGGCACAGGTCGAGGGCGGCAACGTGGCGGTGCGCACGTCCGAACACCAGCGACCCCTTACCGGCGGCGTCGGTCGACACCATGCCACCGACGGTCGCCCGGTTCATGGTGGACGTGTGCGGTGGCCACACGAGCCCGTCGCCGGCGAGCCGCCGGTCGAGTTCGGCGGCGACGACACCCGGGTCGACCACGGCGATCCGGGCGTCGATGTCGATGTCGTGCACCCGCTGCATGCAGCGCTTGAGATCGAGGACGAGTCCGTCGGTCAGTGACTGACCGTTCGTGCCGGTCGCGCCACCGCGGGCCACGATCGGGCGTGGCGATCGGCGTCGCTCGTTGTCGGCGAGCAGGGCGCTCACCTCGGCTGCGGACGCCGGTGTCGCGACGGCAGCGGGGAGCAGTTGATAGATCGAGTTGTCGGTCGAATGGACGACCCGGCTCAGCAGATCGGTCGCCACCGGTGGGGCCGGCGGGCCGGCGGTCGGGTCGGAGTGCTCCACCAGCGTCCATCATGACCCACCGCCCGCCACCGCGCCGACCGAGCGCGACACCGATGGCTGGCTCAGAAGACGCCGACGCCGTTGGCGACACGTCGGCGCTCTCTCGACCGTTCATGGGAGACGTGCGGCCGAGGTAGCGTTCGCGGGTGTCGACGGTGGTCATCTCTGGCAGCGTGCGTGACCAGTCAGCAGTACGACGCTGGGTGGAGTACTGGGTCGGTCGGGGAAACGATGTCGTCGACGCTCCGAAGCCGATACCTCAGAGCGAGTTCCATGCGGAGTATCCGGAGGTGTTTCGCCACTTCTACGACCGGCTGGCCGACTGTGACGTCCTGTTCGTCATGAACGAGGACCGCGATGGCGTGGTTGGCTACGTCGGCGCGGCAACGTTCGCCGAGCTCTCGTTCGCCGTGGCAAGGAACGTCTGCGGGCACAAGCCCGTCGAGATCGTCGTCCTCAAGCCGGTTGGCGACGACGTGCACGCCGCCGACGAGATTCGGCTGTGGGCCGATCTCGGTTGGATCACGTTCCATGAATCCGTCGGGCCAGCGCCACGCGAGCGCCCACCGAGCGACGAGCGCTTGCTGTCAGGTGGGTGTTCGGTCAGGTCAGCCGATACGGATCCAGGGCGCTGATCGTGACGCGGCAGGAGGCGTGGATCCGATCGGGCTCGGCCTTGCCTTTGGCTGATGCTGCCACACCGACCAGCGCCATCGTGAAGAACGCGGCGAGGTCGTCCACGTTCGCGGCGTCGCTCAACTCGGCGGTGCGTCGGGCGTTCGTGAGCGCGTTGACGAAGGCTGCGTTGAGGCGTTCGAAGTAGGCGTCGACTCGGTCGCCGCTCGCATCGACGAGCGTGACGCGCTCGATCGCGGTGTTGCACAGCAAGCAGCCGCGGCCGCGGGCCCAGTCCTCGCTCGCGCGTGCGAATCCTTCGAAGGTCGTGCGGATCGCGTCGAGCCCGGCATCGGGGGCCTCCACCGCGGAGAGCACGGCGGACAGGCTCGTGGCGTCATAGTGATCGAGCGCAACCTCGAACAGACCCTGCTTGGAGCCGAACTCCGCGTACATGCTCTTGCGGTTGACACCGAGCTCGGCCACGAGTTCGGCCGTGCTCGTGCCGTGGAAGCCCTGGCGATGGAACAGGTCCATCGCCCGATGCACGAGTTCGTCTCGGTCGTACTTCTTCACACCACTCATCTGCGCTCCAGGATTCCTCCTTGACACCAGAGTAACCGAATGGTTACTTATTCACAAGTAACCAAACGGTTACCAATCCAATACCGTCTCGTCAGAGGCACACACGAGGAGCACCAACACGATGAGCACCACGACCAGCAACAACACCAGCGACCACGTCACCGTCGTCTACTCCTGGACCGCACACCCGGGCAAGCTCGACGAGCTCACCGCCATCTACGCCGAGGTCACCGCACAGATGGAGGCCAACGAGCCCGGCGCCCAAGAAGTCCAGGTGCACG
>JBCBDK010000279.1:0-5851 GCA_038529675.1 Actinomycetota bacterium | reverse complement strand
CTCGAGTACCGCACGATCGACGAACCCGAGCGACCGGGCGGCGACGGGTGGCAGCAGGTGCGGACGCGGCTGTCGGGGATCTGCGGATCCGACCTGTCGTTGGTCGATGGGCACGCGTCGACGTACTTCGACGACTGGGTCAGTTTCCCCTTCGTTCCCGGTCACGAGGTCGTCGGTGAACTCGAGGGTGGCGACCGAGTGATCCTCGAACCGGTGCTCGGGCACGCTGCGCGCGGCCTCACTCCCCCGTTCGAGGGTGCCCGCCCGGCCGACGGCGACGACCACGCGCACCTCGCCGTACGCAGTGAGAACGGCGTCGACCCTGGGATCCAGACCGGCTTCTGCTGCTCGACCGGAGGTGGCTGGGCGCCGTGGTGCTGGGCGCACGAGTCGCAACTCCACCGGCTCGATGCATCGGTCGACGACTTCCCCGATGAGCGGGCCGTGCTCGTGGAGCCCTTCGCCGGAGGCATCCATGCCGCCCTCATGGCCGCACCGGTCGCTCGGCGCGCCGACGCGCCGGTCGTCGCCGTCATCGGCGCGGGCACGCTCGGGCTCGCCGTCGTCGCCGGCCTCCGTCGGTACGTGCCGGGCGTCAACATCGTCGTCGGCGGACGCTACGAGCACCAGCGTCGTCTGGCGAGCGAGTTCGGTGCTGACCGTGCCGTCGACGCAACGGAGATCGACCGCGCCGTCCGTCGCGAGGTCGGTTGCCACCTCATCGGTGATCCCGATCACCCGATCCTCTCCTCGGGTGCGCACGTGACGATCGATGCGGTCGGCACCAGCACCTCGATCACCGACGCCATCCGTATCACTCGTCCCGGCGGGCGGGTCGTCCTGCTCGGCATGCCGGCTGACGTATCGCTCGACTTGACCCCGCTGTGGCATCGCGAGATCGAGCTGAAGGGCGCGTACACCTACGGCACCGAAACGCTGGCGGACGGCACGGCCATGTCGACCTTCGACCTCGCCATCGACACGGTGACAGCCGTCGAGGCGGAGCGTCTCGTCACCGCCACGTACCCGCTCGACGACCACGTCGACGCCATCGCCCATGCCGCCACGGCCGGCCGCCGCGGCGCCACCAAGATCTGCTTCGACCTCAGATGATGGGCTCGATGATCTCCGCTCCGCTTCGGCTCGTCGCCCTGTGCGCCTCGCCGCCGGCGCTCTCCTCGGCGCGCCGCGCCCGTCCCTCGGAAGGACTCTTCGTCTGATGCCTCGCCCCGGATTCGTTCTCGACGTCGACCGCTCGACGCCACCCACCCTCTTCTGGCGTGGCGAGGGATTCAGCCTCGAACGCCTCCCCGCCGACCGCAGCCGGATCATCTACCCACCTGAGCCACTCAAGGGCCTCGATCACCTCGACGCCCACATCCGCGAGGCGCTGCTCGACCCGCTCGACATGGACCCGCTGCCCGCGCTGCTCAAACCTGGGATGAAGCTGACGATCGCGTTCGACGACGTGAGCCTGTCGCTGCCGAAGATGCAGCGACCCGACAACCGCCAGCGGATCGTCGAGGCCGTGCTCGACATGGCCGCCGAAGCGGGCGTGGACGATGTGCACATCATCGCCGCGCTCGGCCTGCACCGCCGCATGCACGAGTACGAGATGCGCCACGTGCTCGGGGACCGCGTCGTCGACGCGTTCCTCCCGCGGGGCCTGCTCTACAACCACGATGCCGAGGACCACGAGAACCTCGCAGTCATCGGCGAGACCGACCACGGCGAGGTGCTCGAGATCAGCAAGCGGGCGGCCGAGTCCGACCTCGTGGTGTACGCAAACGTGAACCAGGTCGCGATGGACGGCGGCTGGAAGTCACTGGTGACCGGGCTCGCCAGCTACCGCTGCCTCTCGCACCACCACAACCCCGAGTCGCTGCAGAACACTCGCAGCCTCATGGATCGCCACCACTCGGCGCTGCACCACTCGATCTGGCGGATGGGCAAGGTGCTCCGTGATTCCGGCCCGAAGGTCTTCCAGGTCGAGACGACGATCAACACCGAGGCGTTTCCGTCGCCGTTCGAGTTCCTCGCCAAGCGCGAGTGGGAGTGGACCGCGAAGGACCGCGCGCTGTTCCTCGGCACGTCGAAGTCGCTGAACCGGCTCCCGAACACGACGAAACGGAAGATCTTCCACAACATCGAGGCGCCGTATCGCACGACGAGCGTGCAGGCCGGCTTCACGGAGTCGGTGCACGAGGTGACACTGCAGCACGTTCACCAACAGCACCTCGTGGAGGTTGAGGGCCAGACCGACATCCTCACGATGGGTATCCCGTTCATCAGCCCGTACAACCCCGAGTCGATCATGAACCCGATCCTCGTGATGTGCATGGGCCTCGGCTACCTGTTCAACATGTACCGGGGCAAGCCCCTCGTGAAGGAGGGCGGCGTCGTGATCATGACCCACCCGACGTACGAGGACTTCCATCCGGTCCACCACCCGAGCTACATCGACTTCTTCGACGAGGTCCTCGCCGACACCACCGACCCGGCGGAGATGTCGTCGCGATGGGAGAAGAAGTACGCCGAGGACGACTGGTACCGCCACCTCTACCGCACCAGCTACGCGTACCACGGCGTTCACCCGTTCTACGCCTGGTACTGGGGCGCCCACGGCCAGCAGCACGCAGGCCGGGTCATCATCGTCGGCGGGCACGCCCCGGCCGTGCGTCGGCTCGGTTTCACGCCGGCGTCGACGATGAACGATGCGCTCGAGATCGCGTCAGATGTCGTCGGTCGGGCTCCGACGATCAGCCACCTCCACGTCCCCGGCGTGCTCGTCGCCGACGTCAAGTGAGTCGGTGCTGACGATGTCGGCATACCTGCGACGCGAGCAACGCCCACCCGGTACCGGAACCCGCACGGTCCATGTCGCACGGCGCGCCTCGGGTGTGGCCGAAGCGGCGCTCCGGCGGGCAGCGACGCCGCTCGCTCGCAAGGGTTTCCCGTACCGGAAGCCGACCGTCCCGCGCTCGGTCGACGTCCCACGATCACCGTCTCGGCTCGGCGGCGCCTACGACACCGATTGGGCTCGCTCACCGCTCGCCAGCGCGGTCCGCGGGTTGATCGTCGAAGGCCCGCTGCGGCTCGGCATCCGCGCCGTCGCGAGCCCGACGGTTCGTGGCCTCGATCGCCTCGTCGACCTCGAACGCATCGCCGACGAGACCGACGAGACCCCGCCGGTCATCTTCGCCCCGAATCACCACAGCCATCTCGACACCGCGCTCATGATTCGCTCGATCCCGATGCGGTGGCGCAGCGAACTGGTGGTCGCCGCGGCCGCCGACTACTTCTTCGACGCCCACTGGAAGGCGGTGCTGTCGGCGCTGTCGCTCAACGCGATCCCGATCGATCGAGCAGCAACGAGCCGAACCACCAGCGACCGCCTGCGCGACCTCGTCACCGACGGGCACAGTCTCATCATCTACCCCGAGGGCGGCCGGTCACCCGACGGTTGGGGCCAGGAGTTCAAGGGCGGTGCCGCGTATCTGTCCACCCGGACCGGGGCACCGATCGTGCCGGTCTTCATCGACGGCACCGGCGAGATCTACGGGAAGGGTGCGAAGCGGCCGAAGCCGGGGCGCACGACCGTCACCTTCGGCACGCCGCTCGTGGCGACGGACGACGAGAACACGCGCCGCTTCAACGCCCGTGTCCAGGCAGCCGTCGAGCGGCTCGGCGATGAGGCGCTCCACGACTTCTGGACCGCGAGCCGACGGGCGGCGTCGGGCACGAGTTCGAGCCTGTCCGGGCCCGAGCACACGAGCTGGCGACGCCAGTGGCAGCTCGGCGATCGCCGCCGACTCAGCACGGCCGGCATTCGCCGCCCCCTCCGACGGACCTGGCCATCGATCTGACGCCAGGACGTCCGGTCCGACGGAGCGACTCGGCATGCCGTCGTCGCCGCGTCGCCGTGCGGCACACTGAGCGGGTGAAGATCGGCATGGTTCTGATCCCGGCCCTCGTCGTCGCGTCGTGTTCTGCGAGCGAGGACGCGACGCCGTCACCGGCACCGACCGGCGGTGCGAGCACCACGACGGTCGCGCCGAGCACGACCGCGGCCACCACCACGATCGCAACGACCACGACCGAGGTGGCCACAACGGTGCCGTCGACCACCGCCGCGCCGACGACGACCGCAGCGCCCGTGCCCACCGGCGACCCGACCGATGTCTCCACCCCGGTGTTCGCAGGTTCCTCCGGCGACGCCTGGCTGTACCTCGGCCGATGGACCGGGTCGGCCTGGGAGGCAGCGTTCGACGATGCAGGCGCTCCGGTTCCGGCCGACGTCGCCGAGGGATCCGAGGTGACGATCGCAGAGCTCGGTCAGAACCCGGTGTCGGGGACGATCGGCGCCGACGGTGTGGCGTGCGAGATCGGATTCGCGGACCCCGTCGGCGGCCCGGTCATCTCGCCGAACGCGGGCGCGCCCGACGAACCGGGCTTCGGCTACCGGGCCGTGGCACTTCCCGCCGACTGGGACGTACATCCTCGTGCCGCCGTGTCGATCGACGACACGATCCAGGCGTACGCCGATGCTGGTGTGGCCGCGTTCGCCGGGGACGCCGTCGAGACGCAGGCGGGCGAAGTCGACCACACCGTCGTGGCGGACCTCGACGGCGACGGCGACACCGAGGTTCTGGTCGTGTTCGGCCACGAGAACGAACCGGTCGAGGGGCAGCTCCGACCACCGGGCGGGTTCTCGGCCCTGCTGCTGATCGACGCGGACTCCCAAGCGGCCGCCTCGGTCACCAAGAGCTTCACCCCGCTGACCGACGACGGCGAGCCCACGCAGATCCTCGAGAACTACCGGGTGCTCGACGTCGTCGATCTGAACGGCGACGGCATCAGCGAGGTCGTGGTCCACGGCTGGTACTTCGAGGGTGCGGGCGTCGGCGTGTACTCCTACGACGGCAGCACGCTCACCGAGGTGTTGAGCGCCGGCTGCGGCGCCTGAGCCTCACCAGGTGTCGACGTTGGGTCGCACGTTGCGGCCGGGGTTGGCACCCCGGTGCGTGTCGGGTGCCGCGGCGAACAGCGTCGTCAACCACCGGCGGGTGTCCGCAGGGTCGATCACGTCGTCGATCTCGAAGTACGAGGCCGCACTCAGCGCCTTGCCGTGCTCGTACATGCGGTCGACCATCTGCTGGAACAGCACCTCGCGCTGGGCGTCGTCGGCGACCGCCTCGAGCTCCTTGCGGTAGCCGAGGCGCACGGCACCCTCGAGACCCATCCCGCCGAACTCACCCGTCGGCCACGCGACGCACGCGAGCGGCGCCTTGGTCGACCCGCCCATCATCGCTTGTGCGCCGAGCCCGTACGCCTTGCGGGTGACGACGGTCGCCATCGGCACCGACAGATTGGCACCCGTGGTGAACAGCCGCGAGCAGTGGCGTACGAGCGCCGTCTCCTCCACATCGGGCCCGACCATCATCCCCGGTGTGTCGCAGATCGTCACGACCGGTAGCCCGTGCGCATCGCACAGCTGCAAGAAGCGGGCTGCCTTGTCGGACCCGTCGCTGTCGATCGCACCGCCGAGGTGGCGCGGGTCGTTGGCCAGCACGCCGACCGGACGGCCCTCGAGGCGGGCGAGACACGTGACCATGCCGAGGCCGAAGTCCCGACGCAGTTCGAGGATCGAACCGGTGTCGAACAGCCCGTCGATCGCGTTCCGGATGTCGTACGCACGGAGCCGGTCGACCGGCACTACGTCGCGCAGCGCCGTCTGATCTGTCGCCAAGCGGTACCTCGGGTACTTCCAGGGTGCGATCACCGACTGGTCGGCGCCAGATCAGACGGCGCTGCGCGACGTAGTGCCGGTCGACCGGCTCCGTGCGTACGA
>JBCBDK010000278.1:0-5867 GCA_038529675.1 Actinomycetota bacterium | reverse complement strand
CATCGAGACCGTGGATGACAGGACGTTCACGGTGTCGTTCGATCCGCCGCTCGCCGGCGGTCAAGTGGGCGTACGTTGGAAAGTCCAGGCCGCCGACGCTCACCCGATCGAAGGAGCATTCTCGTTCACCGTGAGCGCACCGGCAGCGACGACGACCGTCGCGACCACGACGCCTGCGACCACAGTCGTCGCCGGCCCGGCCGACGACACGACGGACACCGAGGCGCCGACCACCGGCGACGACGAAACGGTTGCAGCGCCGAGCCCCGACGCGCAGACGCCGACGGACACCGACGCGGCCGCTGCTCCCCCCGTCGTCGACGGCGACCCGCCCAACGACGCGACAAGGGAGCCATCGGCCGGCACGACCCCTGCGACGACGCAGTCCCTCGACGAGTTCCTTGCGGTCGACGACTCCACGCCAGGCGAGACGACAGCGACCGTCGGTCGTCTCGTCGGCTTCCTCGGTGTGGCGCTCGGCCTCGGGGCCTTCGCATTCGTCGGCACCGCGATGCGCGGGCGCCGTCGCGAGATCCGCCGCCTCCTCGTCGGCGTACGTGCGCTCGGGCTGGTGATCGCCGGCGGCGCAGCGATCGAGTACGTCGGCGTCGCCCGAATCGGGGCGGAGTCACTCGGGTCGGCATGGTCGACCGCGCCGGGGTTCGCCACCGCGCTCCGTGCGATCGGTGGCCTCGGGCTGGCGGTGGGCCTCGCGGGCACGATCACGCGTGGACGGGTGCAACGACTGATCCGTCGCCCATCGGTTGCGCGATCGCTCTCGTCGGCAGTCGTGGACGACGTTGCGCTTGGCGAAGACGCACTTGGGTCGAACCGCCTCGACGATCCCATCGTCCGCTGGTCCCCCGACTCTCGGTCGTGGCCTGCGCTGGCAGGCACGCTGCTCGTGATCGCGTCGTTCTGGTTCGACGGGCACACCGTCAGCAAGGGGTTCCGCCCGCTCCATGGGTTGGTCAACAGCATCCACGTGGCGGCGGGTGCAGTGTGGGTCGGCGGTGTTGCGACGATGGCGGTCGTGGCGTGGATGAGATACCGCGATCACCGCCCGATGAGGATGGTGGAACTCGTGGTCCGGTTCTCGAAGATCGCGTCGATTGCGCTCGCATCGGTCGTCGCTGCAGGTGCAGTCATGGCGTTCCTCGTGCTCGACTCCTTCGGCGAGCTGACCGGAACGCCGTGGGGCAAGATCCTGCTACTCAAGACGGCGGCGGTCGGCCTGGCGATGATGGGCGGCGCCTACAACCACTTCCGACTCCTGCCAGCACTCGAAGCCGAACCCGACTCACCGGAGCTGCTGGCCCAGTTGCGTTCGACGGTGACCGCCGAGGCGATCATGCTTGCCTTCGTCGTCAGCGTGACCGCCTGGCTCGTCGCCGCAGCCTCGTAGCCGGGACTGCGCAAGCACTCCCGACGAGTGCCACGCTGTTGCCGTTTGGTCTTCGACGCTGTGTCGTAGCATGTCTGTGTGATCACGTCATTCGGCTGGATCCTCACCTCGCCGACCTCTCGACGGGCGCTGTTCCGCGCCTCGGCAATGGCGTCGATCGGTGGGCTTGTCGCCGCATGTGGCGGGTCCGGTGTGTCCTCCGATCAGGCCCAAGCACCGAGCGATGCGATCACGTCATCCGGGTCGACGAAGCCATTGGATGGCCAACCGGTCGAGGTGTGGCGAGACCCCGGTTGAGGATGCTGCACGGGCTGGGTCGGGTACCTGGCAGAACGAGGAGTCGACGTCACCGTCGAGGACGATCCGCAGCGGCGCGAGCGGCGTCTCGATCTCGGTATTCCGGACGAGGCGGCGTCGTGCCACACCGCGATCGTCGCCGACTACGTGCTCGAAGGTCACATCCCGCTGGCGGCGATCGAGCGACTCCTGACAGATCGAGCCGACGTGGTCGGACTTGCCCTCCCCGGCATGCCCGGCGACTCGCCAGGCATGGGCGGCGACGAGTCCACCTGGGCGACGCAAGCCGTCATGGCCGTCGAGACTGACGGCACCCTCACTCCGTTCGACTACTGACTGCCGTCGCCGTACCCCGGTCGCCCGAGCGGGTTCATGTCGGGAGCAGCCGAGACCGACCTCGGCCGGTGGCGATCACCGCCACCGTCGATCCCGGGAAGTGAGCATCGATCCTCCCCGACACCCGGTCCCGCATCTGAGGATCACAAAGAGATCACAGGATTCGTCTGACCTCCGCGGATTCGACCGTATCGGCTGGACGGCAGCGGACGATCTGGCCACGAGACCCGTACGGAACCCATGTTTCCGGACGCCGCTGGACGGATCGGACGACCTCCTTGTACGAACGTACGTACGGGTTCGAATCCCGTCCCGGGCACCATCATTGAGCAGGGGAAACGCCTCGGATCTGGCGTTCGGACCACGGCGCGTTCGGCGACGACGCAGCGGATCTGCAATGGATGAATCCCAAGAGTTCGAGCGAGAACGGCTGCCGCCTCGCTCGCAGACATCTTGGCGTTGTCAGCACAGGTGGAGCTGTTGTCGGCGGTGTCGATCATGAGCCGCCGAGCACGAGGGTGAGTACGCCCAGCAGGATGATGACGGATTGGACGCTGTGCACGATGATGCCGAGCCAGGCGCTCCGGTACCGCTGGCTCGGGTACGACAGCGCCAGGCTGTCGAGCAGCGCCGTCGGGATCACCCAGGGTGTGTGGAGGTGGTACGCGGCGAAGGCGACGCCGTTGGCGAGCCAGGCGCGTCGGCCGAAGCGGCCTTCCATGCGGGGGAGCAGGTAGCCCCGGAACAGCAGTTCCTCGCCGAGCACGGTGTTGAACAGCAGCAGGGCGAACAACGCGGCGAACCAGCCCCATGATCCGTTCAGCCAGGCTTCACCGCTCGGCGACTCGAGGATCGTGCCGAGGTCGCGGTCGCCGGGGATCGGGACCGGGATGAACTCTTGGAGTGCGAAGAGCAGGGTCATGGGGACGAGGACCCACCAGAGCCGACCGCCGGTACGTCCGGTCGCCGGGCTGACCGGGGACCGGAGCCAGAGGGCGTCTCGTACGGTCGCCCATCGCAGCGTGCCCTGTTCGCGCACGACGAGCGCCGCGACGAGGACGAACTGCCAGATGAGGCCGACGGTGAGGGTGAGGACGAGCGCCTTGAGCAGGCCGAATTCGCCGAAGGAGTCGGACAGCGCCGGTGCGATCGCCCAGGCAGCGATCGCCATCGGGAGGCTTGCTGCCGCCCAGACGGCGAGTATGCCGCGCCCGGTCAGCTGCTGGGTGGGGCGACGCAGCCCACTCGATCTGGTCGAGTGCTCAGCGTCGGAGATGATGGGTGGGGTGATGAGGTGGTTGGTCATGGGGCGACCATCGCGTCGATGGGTCGAGAGCTACCGCGCCTCGGGTCGAGCCGTGGTGGAGCCCGACAGCTCGGCGTGCGTCGACGAGTCGCCGGCCCATCGAAGACACGTGACGATGATCAGTGCTGATCCGGCGACCTGGAGCGCCCCGAAGATGAGGTCGTCGGGATCTTTCGGCCAGCTGACGGCGACCCCGGCGATCATCATCGCAGCGCCGATGATGTTGGCCCACTGGTTCGGGCGGCGGGGGAGCACGCGGGACAGCACGACGAGCACGCTGAAGTAGCCGAGCATCACGCCGTAGATCGCGAGCGCCCCGTCGGTGACGGTGTTGCCATAGACGGTTCCTTCCTGGGCCAACTCTCGGACGAAGCCCGGTCGGAGCGTCTCGTGGATGCCGCGGAGGACGTCGGCGAGGAGGACGGCGATCCACAGTGTCGAGAGCAGCTGCCGGACCGGGATCGGCTCGGAGGTGTCGTGCCCCATGGGCGGATTGGGGTCGGTCGTGGCGATGTCGTGTTTGGCGTGGGTCATGCCACCACGTTGAGGATCGCAGGTCGAGTTCGGGCTGCGGTCGGATGGAGTGCTGGTCGAGGCGGGGCCTCAGTTGGCCAAGATCGCGTCGATCACCCTCGACAGCACGTGAAGGAGATCGGGGTTGGTCCCAGATTCCGTCGAGGACGCGTCGATGATGCGGGCGGCGGTGGGGTCGGCGGCGACGCGGGCTCGTGCGTCCGCCAGCAGGGAGCCCATTCCGGTGATCTGATCGACGTCGTATCCGTCGAGCGCAGCGAGGATGACTGCGGCGTCGGCGAGACGGCTGTGGTCGGTGAGCATGCCGACGAGTTCGACGGCGACGACGATGGCACCGTTGATGGCGTTCGCGTCGATCAGGTCGTCGACGTGGTCTCGGAGTATGGCGGCGGCTCGGCCGAGGTCGCCGGCTCGTGAGGCTCGGCGCGCAGCGAGCGCGGGCGCTGGCGAGTTGGTGCGCGGCGGCAGGGCCGTCGAGGCGATCTTCTCGAACGGGTCATCGGTGCCGGGTTGCTCACCGCGCAGCGTTCGCAGCGTCGCCTGCATGTAGAGCAGCCACGTCGACAGCGTCGGCGGGGTCGGTCGGTCCGTGTCTGAGAGCGTTCGATCGAGCTGCGAGGCAGCATCGTCGACGCGGCCGGCCTGCATGAGGTTGCCGATCGTGAGGATCTCGAGCACGCGAACGAGGATCGAGTCTCCTCGGCTTGCGGCGTCGTCCGTCGCGGCAGGGATGACAGCGAGGACGGCTTCGCTGTCGCCATCGACGGCGGCCTGAGCGAGACGACCGAGAGCGGTGCCGAGATCCTTCGACGGTGCGACCTCGGTGGCGAGGCGATCGAACGTCGAACGGTCTTCGGTGACCTGGGCGTAGAGCGCCGTCCAGAACAGGCAGCGACCGATCGTGTCAGCATCGGACCGGTCGGCGCAGTGCACGATGCGGGTCGTCCAGTCGCCGAGCTCGCTGAGGCCGCGCCGCAGGAATCCCTGAGCCGCGATGGGCTCAACCAGGCCGAGAGCGAGGTCGGTGTCGCCCTGGTCGACAGCCCAGTCGACGGCACTGCGAAGGTTCGGCCACAGTTCGTCGAGCGCTGCTGCGCCGGCGATCTCCTCGGGTCCGGCGAGATCCACCCGAATCTCGGCGGCGCGCACGCGAACATGGTGGGCGTGGCGGCGGCGAAGCTGGTCGTCCTCTCCTGCTGACGTCAGCTGGTCGAGACCGAAGTGACGCATCGGTTCGAGGAGTCGATATCGGCGGCCGACCGTGCCGGACTCGACGAGACACATCGATCGATCGACGAGGTCTGCGAGCACTGCGCCGACCTCGCCCGTATCGAGCTGATCGTCGGCGACCACCTGTTCTGCGGCCCGGAGGTCGAAGGGGCCCGAGAAGACGGCCAGTCGGCGGAACAGGCGCTGTTCGTCCTGCGACAAGAGATCGTAGGACCAGCGCATGGTTGCGTGGAGCGTCCGGTGGCGTTCGAGGGTCTTGCGGCGGCTCCCGGTCAGGAGTCGGAAGCTGTCGCTCAGTCGGGTGAGGAGGTCCTCGGGAGCGATGGAACGGACCCGGGCGGCGGCCAGTTCGATGGCCAGCGGCACGCCGTCGAGGCGCCGACAGGTCGCAACGACGGTCGCACGATCGAGATGCACGTCCGGGTCGGCCGCTCGCGCTCGCTCGACGAACAGGTCGGTCGCAGCACCATCGGGTTCGAGTGGCCCGACGGCGATGATCGACTCCGCTGGAACGCCGAGCCCCTCGCGCGAGGTGGCGATGACGCGTAGGTCTGGGCAGCGACCGCTCAGGTTCGTCACCAGGTCTGCGACGCCGTCGACGACGTGTTCGCAGTTGTCGAGGACCAGCAGTGACGGTCGTCGTGCGAGCTTCGTCGCGATCGCATCGCCCAGCGCCACCCCGGTCGTCGGTCGTGCTGCGACGGCGTCCGCGACGGCGCGGGCGACCTCTGATGGTTCGGCGACCTCCGCGAGCGAGAC
>JBCBDK010000277.1:0-5871 GCA_038529675.1 Actinomycetota bacterium | reverse complement strand
TTCCGGCGGCTGGGGCGCATCAGCAACGACTCCATCACGCTGCTCACGTTCGTGGCCGTGATCGCGATCATGGTCCAGGTGGTGAGCGATCGACGCCGTGTCGCGTCCGCGGCGGCGATCGTGGCGCTGCTGGCTGCGCCGGTGACCGCACAGCAGCGAGCGTCGTACCTGGTCGTCGGCGTCGTCGTCGCCTGTTTCGCCATCGCGATCTTCGGGTCCACCTGGGCACGGCGAGCCAAGGCCACGATGCTCGAGGTCGGTCTGTTCGGCATGGCCGCATTCGGTCTCGCCGTCGCCGGGGTGGCGGTCACTGCGTCGCCCGGCGTGCTCGCGCCGGTGACCGAGGCGTTCGGCGGTGAGGCCGATGCAACCAGCGCCCGCGCACGCGTCTCGCTCTACAGCCAGGCGATCGACAAGATCGCCGAGCAGCCGTTCATCGGCGCCGGTGTCGGCACCAAGGTCACGCGCATCGTCGAGCGCGGCAATCGCGAGGTCGGCGCGACCGCCCACAACATCGTGCTCGACATGCTGATGCGCGTGGGGGTGTTCGGGTTCGCGCTGTTCGTACTGGCGATCGTGGGGACGATCATCATCGGGACCCGCGCTTGGCGGCGGAGCGGCGACGACGTGGTGGCGGCGATGGCCTTTGCCGCCAACGTGATCGTGCTCGGCGTCATCACGAAGGCGATGGTGGAGCCGGCGCTCGACCGGTTCCGGCTGTCCTCGGCGCTCGGCCTCGCGGTCGGGGTCGTCCTCGCCGCTCAGCGCCATGTCGAGGCCGACCACCACGCGACCTTCGCCGACGATCCGGCCAACGCGGCGATCGCCCGCCAGCGCCGCCGCGGCGCCCCGGCGCGTCGTCCCATCCGCTGAGCCGAGATCACGTTCGGTGGCCTGTTCGCGCCTCGAGGTGATGTCGAGGTGGAGGCTTGTGCCACCGAGGGTGAGTCTCGCACCTCCGAACGTGTGATCGTGTCTCGAAATTCACACGCGCCAACCCCCGTTCTTGACGAGAATTCGGCTGCGAATTCGGACATGCTCGTCTAGGGTTGCAATCAGCTTCGACAAGGCGGAGCGGCGGTTGACACACCGGAATGCGGACGGACTGGGGCGAGAGGGAATCACGGTGTTTTTCAGACGACTCGGGCAGAATTCGGCAGGCCGCGCCTCCAAGGCACCTCGGCGCGCCCTCGCACTGGGCACGGCGGTGGGGCTCGTCGCCTCGGTCCTGACGCTCGGCGTCGCGTCGCCGACACCGCAGGTGGCCGAAGCCGGGGTCTACTTCAACGACACCGAGTTCACGTACAAGGAGTACTGGGCGGATCACTCCTCGTACACCGGCGGCTGCTTCGAGGACGAGCTCCCGGGCAACGTGTTCTACATCGAGCCGGTCGACTGCACGAAGGAGATCGAACTCGACATCCCCGACGACGTGAGCGGCGCGATCGCCGCCGTCGTGTACGTCGACCTGTGGCGCAACCGCACCAGCCGCACCGCTCGCTTCACGATCAACGACGGCCCGCAGTACCGCCCGCCGGTCGGCCACCAGTACAGCCGCACCGTATTCAGCGCCACCGTCCCGCTCGAGCAGCTGACCGAGGGCGCGAACAGCTTCAAGTTCCAAGAAGCGTCCGGCCCGTACCACGTGCACGACGTGATGGTTCGCGTCTACTACGACGACGCGAACCTCATCGTCCCCGGACCGAACAGCGACGTGAGCCCGCCCGACGGTGAGCTGCTGAGCGTCGAGGTCGTGGGGAGTGGCACGCCGATCGATCCGGCCGACGGTGGCGTACTCCAGGTCGACGGCAACCAGATCGAACTCTCGGCGACCGCACAGGGTGCCAAGTTCGTCGAGTTCCACGCGTTCTTCGACGGCTTCGACGAGGACAACGACGGCGTCACCCAGGACTGGCACAACTTCAACCGCAACAACTTCAACCCCGGTGGCACCGAGGAGAAGACCAACGGCGGCACGATCGGTCACATCGGCACCGATGCGACGCCGAATGCGCAGGGTCGGTACACGGCGGTGTGGAACATCCCCCACGTCGTCGACCAGAGCGGCGTCAAGTTCAAGATCCGCGTGGTCGACGCCGCCGGGAACGCCCGCGAGGTCGCCGGTGGACCGTCCGGCGAGTTCACGCTGCAGCGGTCGTACTCGGTCGAGACCTACACGATCCCCGAGTTCCGTGACCAGGGCCTGTACTTCGACGCCGAACTTCCCCAGGTCCACTCCGACGTGATCGACCTGCCCGCCGACCTCGACGTGGTCAACCGGGCATGGATCCTCGGCAACTACTGGAACAGCCCCGACCTGTCGATCAACGACGCACCGGGCTTCCAGGTGTTCGAAGGGCAGGAGGACGACTGGGACACCTCGCGCCGCGAGATCGACCCCGCACTGCTCCGCCCGGGTGCGAACACCCTCCGTTGGAGCTTCCGCCCGCCGGGCTTCGGCGCCATGATCGAGCGCCCGGGGCCGATGGTGGTCATCCACCGCGACCTGCCGACCGGGCCGCCCGTCATCACCGTCGACCCGGAGGACGTCCTCGTTGCCGCCGGTGAGGCAGCGACGCTGTCGGCCGCAGCGAGCGGCGCGGCGATCCTGCAGTACCAGTGGCTGCTCGACGGAACGCCGATCGACGGCGCCACCTCGAGCACCTACGTCACCCCCGCGTTGCTCGCGTCCGACGACGGCAGTCGCTACAGCGTCCAGGTCACCAACGGGCAGGGCTCGGCGACCAGCGCCGAGGCCACCGTGAACGTCGCCGCCGCGCCCGACGCGTCGGCTCCGTGGTGGGATCTCGGCTGGGACTACCGCGTCCCGATGACCGTCTTCCCCGAGGGCGTCGAGCGCGTCGATCGGGTTGTCGAACAGTCGATCGACTTCTCGAACCTGATGGCCGCCGCCGGCGCCGGTGGCCCGAGTTTCGACCCGAACTCGATCCGCGTCGTCGAGATCGACGAGTCCGGCGTCGTCCTCGATCCGGCTGTCCCGTTCCAGTTCGAGCCCGACAAGAGCTACGACCCCGTGTCGCGCGCCACCGGCACGATCGTCTGGCAGCTCGTCGGCACGACGCTGCCCGGTGAGGGTCGCTCCTACCACGTCTACTTCGACAAGGCCTACAAGTCGATTCCCGCAGCGGTCGTGCCGCCGCAGATCGTCCGGACCGACATCATCGACGAGGGCTTCGACGCCTACCAGTTCGACATGGCCGACGGATCGACGTGGGTCTTCCACGGCGACGACGGCGGCGGCTTCTCCAAGATCATCGACGCCGATGGCGCCGATTGGATCAACTGGAACACCGACCCGGGATCGGAAGGCGACTTCCGCGGCACACCGAACGCGGTCAAGCCGCCCGCCGGCTTCTTCCATCCGGGCAGGCCGAACCGCACCAACACGACGATCATCCACGAGGGTCCGCTCCGCGTGACGATGGCGGTCGAGGCCTTCGACAAGTCGTGGATCTCGGTCTGGGACATGTACCCGACCCGCGGCGAGTTCCAGATGACCCGCGCCAAGACCGAGTGGTGGTTCCTCTACGAGGGCACGCCGGGTGGCGAGGTCGATGCGGCCGACTTCATCCAGCGCTCCGACGGCCTGACCCACGCGTACGACGACACCTTCGAGGCCGACCTGCCCGGCGAGGAATGGCTCTACGTCGCCGACCCGACCGACGGACGCAGCTTCTTCCTCGCACACCACCAGGACGACGGAGCGATCGAGTCGTACCGGCTGCTCGACGGCCAGCTCCCGATTCTCGGCTTCGGGCGCGGCGGACTCGGCCTCAACCAGCCGTATCTGGACAAGCGCGTCAACCTGCGTCCGCAGAACTTCTCGATCGGCCTCGTCGACGACACCGCGGTCGCGACGACGGCGACCGCGATCCGCGGCGCCTACAAGGACGTGTTCGTCACGAGCGGCGCCAGCGAGTTCAACGGTGTCAGCAACGGGGCGATCACCGACGACTTCAGCGGCACCGCGCTCGAGCCGTACTGGACCTACGACGATCCGCTCGGCGACACGATCGTCACCCACACCGGCGCCGAACTGAGCATCGAGCTGCCCGCCGGCGTCGACCATCGGACCTGGACCGGCGTCGCCGATGCGCCGACGCTGCTCCAGCCCGTCGGCGACGAGGACCTCGACGTCGTCGTCCGCTTCGAGTCACTCCCGACGCAGCGCTGGCAGGGCCAGGGGCTGCTGTTCCACCAGGACGCCGACAACTGGCTCCGCTTCACCGCCGACCACGACGGCACCCGTGCCCGTGTCGTGGCGCACCAGATGGTCGACGGCGTCGCCAGCCTCGTCGAGGTCAAGCGACTGCCGGGTGTGTCGACGCGCTTCCTCCGTGCGATTCGAACCGGCGACGTCTGGACCTTCCAGCGGTCGTACAACGGAACGCGCTGGTTCGACCTGCGCTACGACCACACGATCCCGCTCGATCTCACGGCGGTCGGCATCATCGTGTCGAACTCGCACGAGACGTCGGCGCCGGCCTGGACGTCGGTCGTGGACTACTTCGAGAGCAAGACCACCGGTGCGGTGAACGACGACGCGCCCCAGGTCACGAACGTCCAGGTCGATGCGAGCGCCCGTCGCGCCGTCGTCTCGTGGGACACCAACGTGCCGGCCGACACCGTCCTCGCCTGGGGGCCCACGTCGAGCGCGACCGAGTCGTACGTCGACGAGACCATGGTGACGCAGCACTCGGTCGAGCTCGACTTCCTGCGGTGCGACGCCCCCTACTTCTTCCGGCCGCAGTCGAGCAGCGACATCGGCACCACCACCGGCGACCTGGTCACGTTCACGACCGACGTGTGCCCGGTCGTCGTCTCCGACGACTTCAGCAGCGGCACGCTCGGCGACCACTGGCGCTACGTGGACCCGCCGGGCGACGCCGTCCTCAACGTCTCCGACACCAGCGCGATCATCTCGATCCCTCGAGACAGCGAGCACAACCTCTTCCCAGAGGAGAACTTCGCGACCCGCCTGCGCCAGGAGGCGCCGGTCTCCGACTTCAGCGTCGACGCGAAGTTCGAGTCGGTGCTGAGCGCTCGCTTCCAGATGCAAGGCATCGTCGTCGAGCAGGACGACACGAACTATCTCCGCTTCGAGATCCATCACAACGGGTCGCAGGTGCGGGTGTACCTCGCCTCGATCCTCGACGACATCCCGACCACGCACGAGTACGTGACGGTCCCGGGCGGGACGCAGCAGTACCTGCGCGTCGAGCGCGACGGCAACACGTGGACCACCTGGCACTCGACCGACGGGCAGACCTGGGACGTCATCGGCCAGTTCGTCGCCGATCTCCAGGCCGCCTACGTCGGACCGTACGTCGGCGCGACGAGCAGCGGCAGCGCGATCCCACCGGCCTTCATCGGTTCGATCGACTACTTCTTCGCCACCGCCAACCCGATCGTCCCCGAGGACGGCGGCGCCGGTGCCGACGTCACCGCACCGGTCGTCTCGAACGTCCAGACCCAGATCGGGGTGCCGCACCCGCAGGCCGTCACGGTCACGTGGGACACCGACGAGCCGTCGACCACCCGCGTCGACTGGGGCTTCAACACCGGCTACGGCGCCGGACCACTCATCGACAACACGGCCGTCACCCAACACACGGCGGTGATCGAGCCCCTCATCTGCGGCTCCACCTACGACTACCGCGTCACGTCGAACGATGCGTCCGGCAACTCGGGCAACTCGCCGAACCTGAACTTCACCACGTCGGCCTGCCCGGCCGGTGCGTTCTCGGACAACTTCGACTCGCCCACGCTCGACCCCCGCTGGTGGCTCGACGATCCTCGTCAGGACGGCACGGTCTCCCAGCCGGGCGGCCTGCTGTCGTTGAACGCGCC
>JBCBDK010000276.1:0-5874 GCA_038529675.1 Actinomycetota bacterium | reverse complement strand
CTCCATCGTCCGCGTCGAGGAACTCACCCGGATGCCGCCCGAGGTCCAGGACGCACTCGTCACCGTCCTGTCCGAGAAGGTGCTGCCGGTCCCCGAGCTCGACACCGAGGTCGCTGCAGTGCCCGGTTTCAACCTCGTCGCCACGGCCAACGACCGCGACCGCGGTGTCAACGACATGTCGTCCGCCCTCCGGCGCAGATTCAACACCGTCGTGCTGCCGCTCCCGACGTCGATCGAGGACGAGATCGCCATCGTCAGCCAGCGCGTGGGCGAACTCGGGGCTGCGCTCGATCTGCCCGAGGTGCCGGCGGCGGCCGACGAGATTCGCCGTGTGGTGACGATCTTCCGCGAGCTGCGCGACGGCGTCACCGCCGACCAACGGACGAGCCTCAAGGTGCCGACCGGAACTCTGTCGACGGCCGAGGCGATCTCGGTCGTGACCAACGGACTTGCGCTCGCAGCGCACTTCGGTGACGGGTCGCTCGGGGCCGACGACGTGGCCGCCGGCATCGTCGGCGCCGTCGTCAGCGACCCGATCCACGACGTGGTCGCGTGGCGCGAGTATCTCGATGGTGTCGTCCGCGACCGCCCCGGCTGGGGTGACTTCTACGACGCATGCACGCAGCTCGACGGCTCGGGGTGAGCGACACGATGCGCCGGGGCGGTCCGGACTCGTTGCGGTGCCGGCCACGGAGTCGTGTGCCCAGCGACGGAGTCGGTGCGCGATGACGAGCGGTCGGGTGCACCTTCTCGGGATCCGCCACCATGGGCCCGGTTCGGCGCGGTCGGTGCTCCACGCGCTCGACGAGATCCGCCCCGACGCCGTACTGGTCGAGGCGCCCGCCGACGTCCAGCCGGCGTTCGGCTGGATCGGCCAGGAGGGTCTCGTCCCGCCGGTTGCGCTCCTCGGCTACGTCGCCAACGATCCGGCCATCGCGGTGTTCGCCCCGTTCGCCTCGTTCAGCCCCGAGTGGCAGGCGATCGGCTGGGCCAACACCCACGCCGTCGAGGTCCGGGCGATCGACCTCCCGCTCGCGATCACGTTCGCCGCGACGCGGGACGGCGACCGGGATGAGCTCGTCGCCGACGGCCCGCCACCCGATCCGCTCCGCGCACTCGCCTCAGCCGCCGGCGACCCTGACCCCGAGCGCTGGTGGGAGGACGTCATCGAGCATCGTGGCGACGGGGTGCCCGCGTTCGATGCCGTCGCGGAGGCGATGGCGGCGGCGCGCGACGGCACGGTTCCGACGGTGCGCGAGGCTCGCCGTGAAGCACACATGCGCCGCGCGATTCGCACCGCGATCAACGACGGGTTCGACCGGATCGTCGTCGTGTGCGGGGCCTGGCACGTACCGGCGCTCGACGACGATGCGCGCTCATCCATCACCGCCACCACCGACGCGGCGACGCTGCGCGGCTTGAAGAAGATGAAGGTGTCGTCGGCGTGGGTGCCGTGGACGCACCGCCGGCTGACGAGTGCGTCCGGCTACGGGGCCGGCGTCGACAGCCCCGGCTGGTACGGCCATGTCTTCGATCACCCCGGCGCCGACGGCGTGGCGCGCTTCCTGGTCGGTGCCGCTCATCACCTTCGAGCACGGGACCTGGCCGCATCGCCCGACCATCTGATCGCCGGAACGCGACTCGCCGACACGCTCGCTGCGCTCCGCGACCGACCCCGGGCGGGCGTCGAGGAGGTCCTCGACGCTGCCGACGCTGTCCTCGGAAACGTCGACCTCGTCCGCCGTGAACTCGTCGTCGGCGATGCGATCGGCGCCGTCCCCGACGACGCACCGCAGGTGCCGCTCGCCCGCGACCTCGCGAAGCAGCAGCGGTCCGCCCGGCTCCGACCGTCGGCCGATCCGACGACGCTCGAGGTCGACCTGCGCACGCCGACCGGACGCCGCAAGTCGCACCTGCTGTATCGGCTGTTGGCGCTGGGCGTGCCGTGGGCCGTGCCCGAGGAGGGGCGCGGTTCGTCGGGAACCTTCCGCGAGACGTGGCGATTGGCCTGGGAGCCGGAGTTGTCGATTCGGCTCGTCGAGCGCTCGGGCTACGGCACCACGCTCGAGGCAGCGGCCTCGGCGCGGCTCCTCGAGTCCACGGCGGGCGCCGCCGACCTCCCCGAGTTGGTCGGGTTGCTCGAGCTGGCACTGTTCGCTGATCTGCCCGATGCGATCGAGCCGAGCGTCCGACGCCTCGCCGAGCGCGCCGCGAACGACCCCGACCTCGGTCACCTGATGGACGTCGCCGCCCCGCTGTCGTCGGCGCTTCGCTACGGCGACGTTCGCGCCACCGACGCCACGTCGCTGCGGGCGGTGTTCGACGGCATCGTCATCCGGATCTGCGCCGGTCTGGTGCCGGCGTGTGACCGGCTCGACGACGACGCGGCACAGACGATGGTCGAGCGACTGACGGCGGTCCAGACCGCGCTGGCGATGCTCGACCACGACGCTCGTCGGCGGTCGTTCCCCAACGCACTCGTGCAGCTCGCGCAACGCCATCCCCACCGTCACGGACTCATCGCCGGGCGTGCATCTCGCCTCCTTCACGACGCGGGGAGCTGGAGCGCAACGCTCGTCGAGCACCGGCTCGGTCAGGCGCTGTCGCCCGGCACGCCGCCTGCGCAGGGCGCGGCGTTCGTCGAGGGTTTCCTCGCCGGGTCGGGCACGGTCCTCCTCCACGACGCCGAGCTGCTCGGGGTGGTCGACCGATGGGTGGCCTCGCTCGCTCCCGACGCGTTCGACGCGGTCCTTCCGCTTCTGCGGCGCACGTTCGGCGGCTTCGAGGCCGCCGAACGACGCCAGATGATGACGCTCCTCACGAGCGGCGCCATCCGTCGCGCCACCGGCTTCGGGGCCGACGTCGATGCGGATCGCGCTGCGGCAGCGCTCACGACGGTCCGCCATCTGCTCGGCCTGGCGCCCGCTGATGCCGAGCATGTCGAGGTCGGCGATGCCGGTGTCGAGCATGCCGGTGTCGAGCATGCCGGTGTCGAGCATGTCCCTGTGGAGCATGGTGCTCACGACGCCGGTGTCGAGGAGCCCGCATGACGAGCGTCGATGCAAACCTGGGCAGTCCGGCGGAGGCGCAGGCCATGTCGGTCGACGGCGACTCGCCCGTGCCGCAGGTGTCGCCGCTCGAGCGTCGTCGGCGATGGCGACTCGTGCTCGGTGCCGCCGCCGACGACCTCGACGAGCCTGGCGGCGGTGACGACTCGCGAAAGCCGGGACCGGCCGAGGAAGCCGAGCGCGACACCGACACCGGCCCCCACACCGACGCCGATACCGGCACCGACGCCGACGCCGACGACGACGACGACGCCGGCACCGGCACCGGTGACGTCGGCGATGGCGATGGCGGCTCCTCCGGCGACGGACTCAGCGGCGACGACCGACGCATCGACGCCGCACTCGGTGCGCTGTACGACCGCGACGAACGGGCGGCGGGTCCGGACCGTCGCAGCGGTTCGCGTCGTGGCGGTCTGGGCAGATCGCGGCCCGGTGTCGTCCGGTGGCTCGGCGACATCCGCCGCTACTTCCCGACGCCGGTCGTCCGAGTACTCCAGCGCGATGCGGTCGAACGACTCGATCTGCGCCAGTTGTTGCTCGAACCTGAGCTGCTCGAGTCGGTGGAGCCCGACCTCGCTCTGGTGACCGTGCTCGTCGAGCTCAACCGGGTGATGCCTGACGAGACCCGCGCCACCGCCCGTCAGGTGATCGCGCAGGTGCTCGCCCGGATCGAGGAGCGTCTGGCCGATCACACCCGCCAAGCGGTTCGGGGCGCGCTCGCTCGGGGTGCGGTCACCCGTCGGCCCCGACCCGGCGACATCGACTGGACGCGGACGATTCACGCCAACCTCCGCCACTGGATCCCCGAACGGAGCACGTTGGTCCCCGAGCAGCTCCTGGGCCACGGACGCCGGCAGCAGAGTCTCGCCCGCGATGTCGTGATCGCCGTCGACCAGTCGGGGTCGATGGCGGAGTCCGTCGTGTTCGCATCGCTGTTCGCCGGCGTGCTCGCCCAGTTGCCGACGCTGCGCACTCGCTTCATCGCGTTCGACACCTCCGTCACCGACCTCACGCCGTTCCTCCACGATCCGGTCGAGGTGCTGTTCGGTGTGCAGCTCGGTGGCGGCACCGACATCGCCACCGCGCTCACCTACTGCCAGCAGCAGATCGAGCGGCCCCGCCGGAGCGTGCTCGTGCTGATCAGCGACCTGTTCGAGGGCGGCAACGGGGATCTGATGCGCCAGCGAGTCGCCGAACTCGTCGTCTCCGGCGTTCGTGTGATCGTGCTGTTGGCGCTCAGCGACGACGGCGCGCCGGCACACGATCACGACCATGCGTCAGCGTTGGCCGCGCTCGGCGCACGGGTGCTGGCAGCAACGCCAGACGAGTTCCCCGACCTGCTCGCCGACGCACTCGCCTGACGGCGGCGGTGTCCGCGAGCCACCGGTTCCTCCGGGGTCATCAGGCGCCCGGCGTATCCGGTGTCCGGTGCGTTGCCCGGCGAGCCGATCGGGGTGGTGTGGATTCGTCCCGACGGTCAGGTGCGCCAGTAGCCTCACGGTCGCTATGGGTCAGTTGGTCGCGGTCACCGAGAAGCCGAGTTCGTCACCCGGTGTGGTGCGGTTCGAGCTCAATCGAACGCTTTCGGGTCAGGGCCACGAGCGGTTTCGTTCGGTGCTCGACGCCCACGGTGCGTCGCCGTCGGACGAACTCGCCCGCCGGATGTTCGCCACGGGCAAGGTGTCCGGCGTCCACGTGTACTCCAACATCGTCACCGTCGACCTCGAGAAGGGGTACGACGCCGACGGGCTGGCCGACATCGTCGTCCACCTGTACGAGTACTGGAAGCCTGGCGTCGAGCCGCCCTCGTTCGAGGATCTCCAGCCCGAGGAGGCCGCAGACGACGGTGCGGCCGCCGCAGCGGCCGGCGGCGACGAGGCGTTGGCCGAGGCTGCCAAGAAGGTGCCGATGCACCTGCTCATCCGTGCCCGCGAGGCGCGGGAACGCTGGAGCGCCAAGGCCGGCTGATCACGGCCCCCGGGCGTGCCGTTCCAGCGCGCGGGATGACGACGCCGCCCCGGGCGGGGGGCCACGTCCGACCCACACCGAACCCGCACGGAACCCACACCGAACTCCGGCCGAAAGTCACGAATTCAGGTTCACGAATCAAGAATTCTGCACCCCGGGTGAGCGGTATTCACGGTCAGCGATCTAACGTCGGTCCGGCATGAGCGAGCCGATGACGTTGCAAGAGGCGGCTGACGCGCTCGACGTTCACTACATGACCGCCTACCGCTACGTGCGCCTCGGTCTGCTCGATGCCCGCAAGGTCGGCGGTTCCTGGCAGGTCACCGCCGATGCGCTCGAGGCGTTTCGTGCCGAGCGTGACGACCGTTCGCCCGACGACGGGACGACCCCGCGTCGGGGGTCGCAGGCCCCGTGGGCCGAACGGTTCGAGGCGCGGCTCGTCGCCGGCGACGGACGCGGTGCATGGGGTGTGGTCGAGGCGGCGATGGCTGCCGGTCATGATCTCGACGCCGTCTATCTCCAGGTGCTCACGCCGGCGATGGTGTCGATCGGGGACCGGTGGGCGGCGGGCGAACTCGACGTGTCGATCGAGCATCGTGCGAGTGGCATCGCGATGCGCATCATCGGTCGACTCGGACATCGGTTCGTCCGGCGGGGTCGGTCGCGCGGCGCAGTCGTCGTCGGTGCGCCGCCCGGTGAGTTCCACGCCCTGCCGACGGCGATCATCAGCGATCTGCTCCGGATGCGCGGTTGGGAGGTGTCCGATCTCGGCGCCGACGTGCCGATCGAGTCGCTCCTGTTCGCTCTCGGTGACGTGGCCGACGTGAAGGCGGTCGGC